>NZ_ALJR01000012.1:0-155443 GCF_000287655.1 Selenomonas sp. FOBRC9 | reverse complement strand
TTGGTATGTGGTAAGGTCTGAGCGCATTTGTGTCACAGTGCCGCGTGTAATCTCCCGATACAAGGTAGAGCGGGAGATCTTCACCTGCTTTGCAATGTCAGTCTTTGACATACCGGTGGATAGGAGGGCAAAAATTTGTCCGCGCCGATATGGGTCTAGGTGTTTATATGAGCGCGTGGTTGTGGTAGAATGAGTATGGGACATGGCAGCACCTTCTGTTCTGTTTTTGTGGTGAAAACATTGTAACACATTGAGCGCTGCCTGTCCTTTTTTTCTGTCCCACTTCATTTTACCATGAACCTACAAAAGATAATAAGGCTTGTTATTTTCGTCTTAAAAGATATTGGTTCTTTCTTCAATTCTATTCAGGAGCATCATATAATTTCTATATTTTTTTAGGATACAATGTACTCAAAAAACCGACGCTGCTGCACGGCTGTGTGCAGCAACGTCGGTTTTTAGTTGTACCGCTTTACTTCTTTTTCAGTGCGGCGAGTTTCGGTCCCATGATGCGCTTGTACGCCTCGACGCCGGGCTGGTCGAACGCATCCACGTTCGCAAGCTCGCCCTCGTAGGCAATGGACATGGAGAGCATGTAGAGCAGTTCGCCGAGATGATACGGCGTCAGCTCCGGCAGTGCGAACACTGCGCTGTACCGCTTATTCGATGCGAGTGCGTCCGCGTTCGACTGACGCGCGACCTCAAGCGCCGCGCCCATCGTGACGCCCGCGATGTCTGCGAGTTTCTGAACATTGGGGAATGCGTTTGGGATCGTGATGTCGTCCGCCCATTTGTCGATGCGGATAAACTGCACGACCTTGTTCAGTCTGCCCTCTTGATGCTGCTGCGTCTGCGCGTGCATATCCGTCGTACCGACGGCGACGACGGGCGTGCGTCCGTAGCAAACCTCCTTGCCGTCCTTGTTGAATTGCTTGCCGAGGGATTCGGCGAGGAGCTGGATATACCACTCGGAGACGGATTTCAGATAGTCGCCGTACGGCATCATGACCTCGATGTCGCGCCCATGCTTCTCCGAGGCGGCGAATTTCAGCGCGGCGTTGAGCATCGCAGGGTTCTGCCAGAGGTCGTCATTTTGACACGCCGCATCCATATCGCGCGCGCCCGCAAGGAACTGCTCGATGTCAAAGCCGATGCACGCGGCGAGCGTCAGCCCGACCTCGGTAAAGACGGTGAACCGCCCGCCGACGCCGTCCGGCACGGCGAACTGCTGCCACCCCATCTCCATCGCGAGCTTCTTGAGGAGCGTCGGCTTCTCCTCATTCGGGTCGGTGACGGCGACGACCTCGACCTCGACGTTGTCCGCCTTCATAAATTCATCGTACATGACCATGAAGTTCGACATCGTGTCGAGTGTGCCGCCCGACTTCGAGATGACGAGCAGCATGATGCGGAGTGCCCCCGCGCCGTTCTTTTTCTTGATCTGTGCGACGTCCTTGAGGTGATTGATAATATCACCCGTGCGCCGCGGGTCGATGTTGTTCCCGCTGAAATAGATGCGCGGGTAGTTCCCACGCTGTTCGTTCGAGAGTGAGTTCCACAGCTCGCCGCAGTGCACGTCGAACAGCACCTTGTTCCCGAGGAACGAGCCGCCGATGCCGAGCGAGATGAGGACGTCCGTGTGCTCCTGCGCGTGTTTGCCGAGTTCCTTCAGCCGGGCGATGGACGACGGGGAGTTAATGTGCCCCTCCGCGATGTACGGCGTCTGCGAGAACAATACTTTCTCCGGTTCGCCGTCTTTGGAGAGATGCGCGCGGATGAACCCCGTGGCGCGCATGACCTTCATCGCCTCATGCGCCTTTTTGAGCGCGTCCGCATAGGCCGCCAGATCGGCATCCGTCACCTTTCCCTCGCCGTAGAGATTGTCATAGTCAAAGGTAAACCCGGATTTCAGTACAAGACTCATCGAAACACTCCTTCCCGCTCAGCCGCGAATCTCTTTCAGCAGTTCGTCCGTCTTTTCCTTCAGCAGCGCGTGATCTGCGCGCGTCTCGACGTTCAGGCGGATGACCGGCTCCGTGTTGGACATACGCAGGTTGAACCGCCACTTGTCGAATTCGATGGACAATCCGTCAACCTTCGTCACCTTGCCCTCTTTGCCGTATTTCGCCTCGATGCGATCCATAACCGCCTTTGCGTCCGTAACCTTGCTGTTGATCTCGCCCGAGGTCGGGAATTTATCGATGCGCGCCTGCATCAGCTCCGAAAGGGTCTTGCCGCCCGACGCACTCATGAGCTCGGCGACGAGCAGCCACGGAATCTGACCGCTGTCACAGTAGGAGAAGTCGCGGAAATAATGGTGCGCGCTCATCTCACCGCCGTAGATGGCGTTGACCTCGCGCATCTTGTCCTTGATGAACGCGTGTCCGCTCTTGCACATGACGGGTTTCCCGCCGAGGCTCTCGGCGATCTCGATCGTGTTCCAAATGAGCCGCGGATCGTAGATGATGCTCGCGCCTTTGTTCTTCTTGAGGAAGGCTTCGGAGAGGAAGCCGACCATGTAGTAGCCCTCGATGAAGCCGCCCTTCTCGTCGAAGAGGAAGCAGCGGTCGAAGTCGCCGTCCCACGCCACGCCAAAGTCCGCGCCCGATTCGCGCACGACTTTCGCCGTTGCCTCGCGGTTCTCCTGCAAAATGGGGTTCGGCACGCCGTTCGGGAAGTTGCCGTCCGGCTCGTTGAATACCTTTACCAGCTCGAATGGGAGCAGTTTCTCCATCGCGTTGATGATGGGACCCGCCGCGCCGTTTCCTGTGTTGACGACGATTTTATACGGCTTCAGCTTGCTCACGTCGACATAGGAAACGATGTGCTTGACGTATTCGTCAAGAATGTCTACCTGCTCGATTTTACCCGGCGTGGATGCCGGTGCGGGATAGGTCTCGCCGACCGCCATCGCCGCAATGTCCTTCAGCCCCGTATCGCTCGAGATGGGGCGCGACTCCGCGCGCACGAACTTCATGCCGTTGTACTGCTTCGGATTATGACTCGCCGTGATCATGATGCCGCCGCCGAGCCCGAGGTGCGCCGTCGCGAAGTAGATCATCTCCGTGCCGCACTGCCCGAGATCCACGACATCGCAGCCCGCCTCGGTCAGCCCCTTTGCGAGCGCATCGCGGATCGCGGGACCCGAGAGCCGTATATCATGACCGACCGCAACCTTCTTCGCGCCAAACAGCGTGGGGAAACTGCGCCCGACACGGTAGGCAAGCTCCTCGTTGACTTCGTCCGGGTAGACACCGCGTACATCGTATGCGCCAAAACCTTTGTCCGTCACTGCCATAACGTCCCCTCCTCCTGAGAGATGCCGCCCGGCGCCTCTCAAAACAGTTGATTCACTGTGCGCCGCAGGAACAAAACACGGCGCAAATATCATATTATATAATGAAAATATTCGCCGCCGCGCGTCTCTTTTCCTGTCTATTTTGATAAATATAAAGAAGTTTTCCTTTGCATTTCCATTGATTTTAATTGCGACTTGGAGGTAGAATACAAGCAGCCGGATCCTCCGGCACAGACGGCGCAGCGCAAAGGAAAGGCGATTCTCGTGGACACATCGGATTACCGTATCATCTATCTTTTCACCGACCTCCTCCTGCCGATGATCGTCGGCTATCTGCTCTACCGGCACGGCAAAATCTCGGACGCTCTCATCAACAAGATTCTCCGGGGCAATGTCATCGTCATCTACACGATCCTCGCGTTCATGAGCTGCTGGACGCTGCCGATCTCATGGGATCTCGCACTCATCCCTATCTACGGGATTCTCATCGTCCTCTTCCCCGCACTCGTCGGCAAGGCATTTTTCATTCGGCGCTATCACAGCCCTCTCGACCGCGGCGCGTTCCTCGCGAACGCGATGATGTCGAACATTACGACCCTCGGCGGCGTCTGCGCCTTCATCCTCTATGGCGAACAGGGATTTGCCTACGCGCAGATCATGGGTATCTTTCAAACGCTTATGCTCGTCCTCGCCGTCTTCCCCATGGCGCAGTATTATTATTTGCAGCACAAAAATCACGGCAAGCCCGGCAAGATACAAATGCATTTCCTCAGCATCTTCCTCTCCCGGAACCAGCTCAGCATCATCGGTATGGCGGCAGGGCTCGCGCTAAACGCTGCGGGCATCGCGCGTCCGCCCGTCCTCGGGGACGTATTCGAGGGACTTGTCCACTTCGGCGCGTGGTTCGGGATGCTGCCCGTCGGGGCGCTCGTCAACCTCCACCGTACGCGCCGTTATGCACGATATACGCTCGACCTCTTCCCGCTGCGTTTTTTCATCCTGCCCGCCTTTATGATGGCAATCAGCTATCCATTCGTCCGCGATCCTGTTCTCCTCGGTACCATCCTCGTATTCTCCGTGACGCCGGGTGCGATCAACTCCGTCACCGCGGCAAAGCTCTATAGGCTCAATGTCGACTATACCATCGCGGGCTTCCTCACCACGAGCGTCGCATTCTTCTTCGTCGTCTATCCAGCGCTGTACTTTTTCCTGCGATAGGAACGTATCCATAAAAAGGCGGTAACGAACGCGTCAAAAACGCGATGTCGTTACCGCCGTATTTTTTATGAATCAACGTAATCTGCGGTGATACCGTATCAAGAGATACAGGAAAAACGGCACGCCGACGAGCGAGGTCAAAATGCCGATCGGCAGTTCCATCGTCCAAAGGCTCCGGGAAAAGTCGTCCGCAAGCAGGAGGAGCAGCGCGCCGAGGAGCGCCGACGCGGGCAGCAGGCGGCGCGCATCCGCCCCCACGAGGAAGCGCGCGAGATGCGGCACAACGAGCCCCACCATGCCGATGATGCCGCTGAGCGACACGGCAGTCGCCGTCATGAGCGTCGCACAAAGAATAACGATGAACCGCACGCGCTCCACATCGATGCCGAGCGTTTGCGCCGTCTCGTCGCCGAACGAGAGCAGATTGATCCTGCGGCGCAGCAGCACGAGCGGCAGCATCCCGCCCGCGATGAGCACAGCGGGCAGGGGCAGATCCTCCGGGCGGATCGCCGCCAGACTCCCCATCAGCCAGTAGACGATGACGGGCAGCTTATCATACGGATCGGCAAGGTATTTCGTCATGGAGAGCAGCGAGGTAAAGAGTGTGCTGACGATAATACCGGCGAGAATGATCGAGAGCGTCGTATCCCCGCCCCGACAGAGCTTCACCCCAACGATGTAGGTGACCGCGACCGCGCACATGCCGCCCGCAAAGGTCACGCCTTGGAGCAGCCATATCGGCGCGCTCCACAGGATCGCAATCGCCGCGCCGAATCCCGCGCCCGCCGAAACACCGAGAATCCCCGGCGACACCATCGGATTGCGGAACATGAACTGATACGCTGCCCCCGAGACCGAGAGCGCCGCTCCGACGAGCACTGCCCCGACGATGCGCGGCATCCGCAGCGCGAGCACAGTGGAGGCGGGGCTGTGCGTCACGGGAACGATCCCCATCTGCCCCGCAAGCGCATACAGCATGTCCCCCACGGAAAGGTCGTAGCGTCCGATGAGGAATGAGCAGAGAAACACTGCTGCGAGCAGACCGACGAGGAGAGCAAATCGAATGCGCAGTGCCGCGCCCGTCATCGCAGTACCTGCTCCTTTGCAAGCAGTACGTCCACGCCCGCATCGTCGAGCTCATAGTGATAGAACAGCCGGTAGTACCTCTTCGTCTCTGCGCGCAGATCAAAACCGGACTCCTGCGGATAGAGCCGTACAGCGAGCCATATCATGCCCATAAAACGATTGACCGACGGCGGGCGTCCCATCCAGTCATAGGGCTCGGCGGGAACGCGCAGTACCTTCCCGTTTTTCACCGCGGAGAGCTCCCGCCACGGGAGCGCCGCAGGATCAATCTCCGTCTCCGCGCCAATGAGAAGGACGTCGGGGTTCCACGCGAGGATCTGTTCATAGGACACCTGCGACATCGCGCCGTTCGTCGGCTGCTCGGCATCCGCGACGTTATCCGCGAGCAGGTCGAGCACCTGTGCGTGGAACGAGCCGCGGACAACTGCCATATTCCCATTTGCCCCCGCGACGTAGAGCAGACGCGGTTTTTTTTCGATCTGCGAGGCAAGCGTCATCGTCCGATGGTAAATGTCGGAGCAGTAACCCGCAAGTTCAAGACCTTCCTGCTCCCGCCCGAGCACCTTGCCAAGCGTCCGGTACGCCTCGTCCGTATTGTCGAGCCGCGCCTCCACAAAGATCACGGGAATGCCGAGCGCCGCTTGGATTCCGGCCATATCCTCCGCGATCGTCGGCTTTTTCTCACCGACGTCGATGATGAGCTGCGGATTCGCAGAAAGGATCGCCTCCTTATTCAGATTCTTCATCCCGTAAAACTGCCCGAATACCGGCAGATCGGCGTACTTCGTCCCGATATAGGGGAGCGCGGCGTCCTTCCATTTGCCCACGATACCGACGAGCTCGTCCGGCGCGGCGGCAAAGAGCGCTGCCTGTGCGAGTCCGCCCGACGGCGCGATGCGCTCAATGTGCTTCGGCAGCTCTACCGTTCGCCCCGCGGAATCCGTGAACGGATAGGTGTCGTCATTCTCCTGCCGCTCCGTGCTGCATCCCGCGAGGACACAGGTTAGGAGAAACAGCACGGCAAGGAAGAGATTCTTTTTACACGGCATATTGCTCACCTCGTTTTCCCTCATTGTATCATATCTCCGAATTTCCGTGGTTGCGTTTTTTCAAATTTCTGCTATCCTGATAATGAAATAAACACCTCAGCGGAAAGGGCGTGTTTTTCTTGAACTATTGGCATCTCTACGACGAAATCCTCGCAGATATACCGGACGACGTCTGCATCGACGACTACGCGGTCGGCGTCCCTTGGACGTTCGTCCGCACCGGTGACTTTGCCGGCGTCGCCATGACGATCCGCAGCGACACGCGCCCTCACATGCGTGACGAGAGCTTTATCGGGTGCTCGCTGCGCGAGGCGGCGGAATGCGTCATGTCGTGGAACGGACACGAGGCATCCATCGCAACTGCGGCAATCAACGCGTGGATCAACCGTCCGAAGAAAGTCGCTTCACTGCGCGGGTTCCACGACGAGGACGAGCACGCCGAGACGCTCGCCGAGCGGCGCAAATTCGAAGCGTTCGCACTCTACAAGGAGCGCATTCGCGGGAAGAAGGTCGCCGTCGTCGGGCATTTCCCAAATTTCGAAAAGGAATGGTCGCCCATCTGCGAGCTCTCCATCCTCGAGCAAAATCCACACGACGGAGATTATCCCGCCGAGGCTGCCGAGTACGTCATCCCGCGGCAGGATTTCGTCTTTATGACAGGCGCGACCTTTACGAACAAAACCATGCCGCGTCTGCTGGAACTATCGCAAAACGCGGTGACCGTCATCGTCGGTCCCTCCGTCCCCATGCACCCGTGCCTCTTTGACTACGGCGCGGATGCGCTCTCCGGATTCACCGTCACCGAGCCTGCCCTTGCCGCCGATCTCGTACACAGGAGCTCGTGGCAGGGCATTTCCCCTTGCGGCAAGATGGCGGATCTGTTGCCGCCGGGGACGCTTTTATAACACGCGGGCAGCGTGTATCAATACATTCTCGTTTCTATTGCATGGCACGCATAAAGAGTTTGAGGGCACGGCAGCGCCGTGCCCCTACAGGACGCGTGTATATCGTGATGTTTGCACACAACGAGGCGAACGAATCTGTCGCACATTCAATCAACATGTTCTCATATATCGAACTATTCTACGCTTTCCATCGGTTGACATGGAATCGCCCCCCGTTTATGCCGCCTCGGTAGGGGCACGGCGCTGCCGCGCCCTCCTCCAATGTATCGCGGCTGAACAACATCAATGCAGACGACCAAGTTCCCCCTTCCTCCGATACGGCGCGACACTTGCGTTCCCGATACAATTGTTTATCTGATATACAGCTCATCCTCCTCCCATTTTACAGGATTATTTCGAATGTATGCGACAATATTTTGATATTCCTCCTCTTGGCGAATCACACGTTCATAATAATTTTCCTGCCACAGTACGGCACCGTTTGTTCCACGAAGCTCATTGATACCTCGTGTAACAATCGCCTTAAAGGAGCGTACGATCGTCGGCAACGAACCAACTGTCGGCTTACCGAACTGCTCTCCCACTCTGCCGGTATGTTCCTTATCGGCACGTGGTTGCTGCGTATCCAAAAACAATATCCCATGAAAGTGATTTGGCATCACAACCCATTCGTCTATCAGGACATATGATCGTAAAAGCCCGGTCTTTAGCCATTCATCCACCACAATATCGCCAAACGGGTTGCATATCATTTCCCCCTGTTTTATTTTTCCAAACAAAGGACGATGCCGGTAGGTGCATACAGTAATAAAATATGCGCCGTTTTGTGTATAATCGTATCCTTTTTATGCGAATGCTGCGGCGATGATGTACGGAGGGATCATACGACACGGCTTTCCTCCTGCTCCTATCATGTAAAGTGTATGTGTATCGGCTTTCGTCCTATTGCATGGCGTGCGTATGTTGTCCAAGGGCACGGCACCGCCGTGCCCCTACGGGGCGCGCGTATATCATGATGTTTGCACACGATGTTAGGTGCACGCGAATCGAACCATTTATCCAAGATGGTACAAAATTGTATGCCGTCGTTTTGAAGAGCTGCCCATTGACATTAGAACATAAACATCCCCCATATTATGCCGCCCTCCCCCGATGCATGGCGGCTGAACAACATCGAGACAGATGGATAAATTCTCCTTCCTTCGATAGACGACGGCGTACCATTCCGCGCTTCTATGTCCCCATGTTCATATACTAAAGATACTTCATGCTACGAAAGAACGCAATCCCTCGTCCCCCACGGAACGATAGGATTGCGTTTCTTTTGTGACCTAAATGCTTAGAAATCCATCTCGACGCCAAGCATGACGTTTGCGCCCTGTGCATCATGATAGAGCTTGTCCTGGTAGTCCGTATTAAAGATATTATTCACGCGTAGGAAGCACTCTAAATCGGTCTGCGGGCGATATCGCAGGTCGAGATCCATTGTGAGGTATCCCTTGCTGTTCGGTCTGCCGCTGCCGTTTGTCCACCCGCTGACAGCGCGCCCCAAAAGTGTCGAGCGCCATTTGCCCATACGATAGGTCGCACCAAGATTGAACATCTGTTTCGGCAGCCCCGTCGCATCTGTTGTGTTTCCGCCCGTTATGTCTTCAGCTTTCATCCATGTATAGTTGGCAAAACCATGCCAACGGCTGCTAAAGGTTTGCCGATAGCCAAGTTCCAGACCACGGATACGCGTCCGGTCGACATTGTAGTATGGACCTCCCCGAACAATGCGCGTGATGCGATCCGTTACGTCCGTCCGGAATATAGAAAGATCGAGCGATGCCTGCGATCCGAACCGATGCTTCCAGCCGATCTCATAGTTTCGGTTGCGTTCCGGTTTCGGTATAGGAATGCCTTGACGGATATTCGTCGCTGCACTCTTTGCCTGAACAAAGAAATGCGTACGCCCGGCTGAAAATCGAACAGTATCATCCTTCGTCAGATCGTGTGTAATATTAAGCACAGGGTCAGTTGCGTGTTCTTTACTTTCTTGTTTTGTTTCACTTGAACTCGCGTGATCCTGCGCTACGCTCTCATAACGGAGCCCCAGCGTCATGCGGGTACGTGCGTCAAAACTCCATGCATCCTCCACATAGAACGCTTGCCTCTTATCCGCACCACGCTCGCTGTAACCGGTATTATTCTCGTCCGTATGCCAGTCAATCTTTATATATTTCGCACCAAAGCCGAGCTGATGTTTTGCTCCAAGTGCCGCGGAGGCATTGGTCTCAATACCGTTTCCCTTCGAAAACCACCCGCTGCGATACCACTGAGGTGCGCCTGCGGTAAAGTGTGTGAGACTCCCGCCTTCTCTGGTCAACAGGTTCCGCACCCATAAATTATTATCATCAACCAAATGATAATACTGCACATCATACTGCCACTTATCACTCGGGCGGCTCTCGAACTGAAGGGCAATATTCGACTGCTTAAAGCCGTCATAATGCCAATCCCGTGTTTTGTTATTCTGTTTCATCGGCCTCGTGATGCCGTTCCCTGCCGCAACAGACCAGTTTGTTCCGTTATTGAGCACCGCTCCTGTCACCGGATCAATATTATTGGCAATCTCGGCATCCATATTGGAATAGTAGCCGCTGAGTGTCAGCGTAGATTTTTCCGCCGTCTTGACCTTGATCTTTCCGTCGAAATAGGTTTTCGTATTCTCTTCATTCGGCTGATAGCCATTCGTATGGCGGCGCGAGACATTCACGGCGTAGCTGACGTTCCTATCGCTGCCGCTGTAGCCGATACGCATATCATAAGCATGATGTGAGCCGCCGCCAAGATGCAAGTGTAATCTTCCTGCGCCTTCACCGTCCTTCGTTGTAACGAGGATTACGCCGCCCTTATAGTCCGTACCGTATCGCACAGGGCCGGGTCCCTTGATGATCTCAACCTTTGCGATGCTGTCCGCGGGGATTGTGGAAAGATCAGCTGCCGCATTAGATGCAATTCCCGTAAGGGGGAATGTCGGTACACCGTCAATATAGACTTTCGTCTGATCGGCTGCCGCACCGCGGATACGGACCATCTTACTGTTCTTATCGGCAGGTGCCATGTAAAGCCCCGGCACCTGCGAGAGGATCTCTGAGAGGTCGCGATAGCCGCGATCCTTGATCTCCTCCGCCGTGATGGTATTCGTCGTGACGAGATACTTATCAACCCCATCCGCCTCGACAACAACGTCGCCTGTCTCATACGGCTCAACCGTCGATGCCGCCTGCGCCTGAGGCAGGAACGCAAAGCCCAGTCCCGCCGTAACCGCTGCGGCAAGAGCCAACCGATACGCGCTCTTTTTATTCATACCAATCTCCCTTTCTCTTTACAGCTATGAACCGCATATAATAAAAAAGAACCGTTTCCCGTACCGTCGGCACAGCAAACAGTTCCCCTGCCGGTTTCATGCTCCGTCACAGCGGTCGCTGCCGATTTCCTTTTCAGTACGGAAGGGCGCGGCGTTTCCGCCGTTCCCCTGTGAGCAGATTGCTCAGGCGCGATACCATAGGTGCTCCCCGTAGGTATCTTTGCTCGGAACTCGTTTATTTTACAATTTATAATTAATTTTATCAAAGAGAATTAACAAGTGTCAATGACTTTTTTCACACCTTCCCCATATATGAACGACTACATCAAAAGGACGGCACATCGGTACAAATATACGTTGATGTGCCGCCCTTTTTATTGATGAAATGGCTGCTTTCCTTTTAGACGTTAAACCGCCCCACCTCATTCTGCAGATCGGTTGCGATCTGTGCGAGGCTTTCGCTTGCCTCGGCGATGTCGGCGAGCGCCTGCGTCTGCGTATCGACGGATGCCTCAGCTTCGTCAGTCGTGACATCGTTCTCGTGCGCCATGTCCATAAGTTTCGCGGAGACTGCGGCGATCGCTTGGTTCTTCTCATTGAGGCGCTTGGAGGACTCGTTCAGCTTCGTGACGACTCTGTTCGCTCCTGCGACTGCCTCTGCGATCATGTCAAAGCGCCGCTGTGTGCGTCCGAGGTTGACGTTGCTCTCTTCAACCAGTTTCTTCGAGACTTCCATGGTATCGACCGCCTGCTGCGCTTTGGTCTTGAGCTCACCGATGATGCCGCTGATCTCATCCGTAAAGCCGCGCGACTGCTCGGCGAGTTTGCGGATCTCCTCGGCGACGACGGCAAACCCGCGTCCCGCTTCACCCGCGCGCGCAGCCTCGATGGCCGCGTTGAGCGCGAGGAGGTTCGTCTGCTCGGAGATGGACTGGATCATCGCGCTCGCCTCTTCGATGCGCTCCGCGCTCTGATTCGTCTCCTCGACGACGCGCGAGACTTCCTGCGTCGCATCGGAAGTCTCGGCAGACTTCTTGAGGAGATCGGTCAAGATCTCCGCGCCCTCGGTCTGGCGCTTCGCGATGTTCGCGGTCGCCTCGTTCATCTCCTCCATGACCTTGTCGTTGGCTTCGAGGAGCTGCAAAATCTCGTTGGTGTGATCCACGGCATCCTGCGTATCCTTGACCTGTACGCGCGCACTCTCGGCGATGCCGTGAATGCCTTTGCGCACTTCCTCCGCCGAATGCGAGGTGTTCTGCGCAGTCGCAGTCAGCTCTTCGCTCGTCGCGGCGACGGACTGAGACGCACCGTTGATCTTTCCAATGATCTCTCGCAAACTGTTTGCCATACGTGAGAGCGCCGTTACCATCATGCCGATCTCATCGCTGCGAGAAGCATGTGTACGCACCTTCGCTCCCTTGTCCTTATCGAGATCAAGATCTGCAAATCGGGTCAAAACGCCGCAGACGTCACTGATCGGTGTGATGAGACGCTTTTTAACAAAGAGTGCCAATACAACAACAAGGGCGGCCGCGCAGATAATCGCCAACACAACAGAAAAGATCACCATGTTGCGCGCTTCACCAACAAATACGTTCTCATCCGTGATGGAGTAGATCACCCACGGCGTTGCGTTCTCAAGCCCTTGGAAATGAATTTGACGGAATACATAAACCGCCTCACGCCCCGTCGTCGCCGACTTACGTTCATTGGTATGAATACCTTTTGTCTCATAAATATCTTTTTTTTCAGCATCCGTACTCTGCATGAGTTCAAAGGCATTCTTCATGACAGAGTTTGCATCAATGCCGTTGCCGAGCATATTTCCCTTATCATCAATGAGTGCATAGAAATTATCTTGTGTACTCACTGCGGCAAGATCGTCTTGGAACTTCGAGACATCAAAGTCAAGTGTAATAGATCCAATGAATTTGCCGTTTTCAAGAATCGGCATACCGATCGAAACAAGCAGGGTTTTCTTTCCGTTCACATCATCATAATAGGGCTGCGAGAGCATCATCTTACCCGTACTCTTTGGAACGCTGTACCATGTACTCGTATCGTATCCGGTCATCTCTTCGAACTCGATACCGCCGTTTGCAGTACGTCCTGCGTACGGCATTTCACGCCCCGTCTCATCGGAGTAAAGCACATTCACAAACTCTGCGTCTTTCCCGTCAAACGCATTGGGCTCAAAGGTGACGCCTGCACCGATGAGGTTGCTGTTGGCGCGCATCGCCTCTTCGAAGATCGTGAGCATCGCCTCGCGGCTGCGCTGCTCAGGCGGCTGTTGTAAAATGGTCTGGATTCGCGCGCTGATGTCGTCACCCGTCTGCTTCACCGAGTCATAGCGGCTGAGGATGGGCAGAGACATGCCGCTCAGCTCATTATACTTCGATGCCATACCAGCGTTCAAGAGTTCCTTATATGCCTTATAGCCGACAAATGAAATGAGAATTGTCACCATGACGACAACCCCGATGAGCGTGATTGCATTCAGCTGGAAGCCGATCCCTCTCCCTTGTTTTTGCATTTGTTCCTGCAAAATATTCTCTCCCTTCCCTATGCGTCCGTTCCCGCACGGATGCTGTGATGCCCCGATATGCGTCAACAGTCCGCCAAAAGCCGTTTCTTCTATAAATGAAATTCCATTTTAATTTAATAAATTCGCCGCAAATGTTCTTTATCCTCTTTATTTTTGGCGAAAATAAAAAAGCTTGCTGCACGGCGCTCGACACGCTCATGCAGCAAACCTTGTCACTGTATACTATTTTCAAAACCTATCGTCGTCGACTTCCGCCTCATACGAGAGCACATCGCCCGTCACGGCGTCGATGCGAAGCTCGTACTCCATCGTTCCCGCGTGGCACTCGACTTTATAAACGGGGCTAAAAGTCTGCCCGCCATTGCGGTACCGCTTATCATGGTTGCGCGTCTTGAGTTTGATCTCCCACATGCTCAACTCCGACTCGTCCTTACCAATGGCTGCCGCAGTGATCGCACGCACCTGCGCTTCATCGATGAGTTCGACGCCCTGCTCCGCCGCCTGCGCGCGTACCATCTCGGCGCGCGCCTGCGCCTTTGCCGCATTGTGCGCCTCCGCCTGCTGCATGTGCATATATGCACCGCCTGCGGTCACGGTCGCGCAAAGTACGGCAGCCGCCGCCATCTTCCTCATGTGTGCGGGGCTGAATATGTTTGCAAACGCCGCCTTGATACTCTTCATTTCCATAATCATTTCCTCCTTGCCTTTCGGCATACATTTCTTTTTGTTCTTGTCGATGTCTGTATCATAGACGAAAATATTAAACAAAATGTAAACACCGGAAAAACTTTTTAGAAATTCTTCACTTCCATGCAGATTTTTTACGTTGTATCGGTTATAATGGCACTGGATAAGAGCAAAGATTCAGTCAAAAAAGGGGGGGGTGCGGATGTGCATCTGCGGGATATTTCGCTCAAAAAGAGACTGCTGATCACAAACGCGCTCATGGTGATCATCCCCATCGTCCTCATGCTTGCCGCGGGGACTGTGCTGCTCGGCGGCCTGCGTTATGTCGGTACGCTCCAGCAACAGGTACTCGCGCTCCTCTGGCCGGAGAAGGGTACCTCTCTTTCCGTGCAGTTCGCGCTGAGCTCTCTGCATGCCGAGGCAGAAAAAAAGAAGATTAAGCTCCATAATATTGAGAGTGATCTGCATCTCCTCGAGGGCGCGGGCGTCCGCATCTCGGTCGAGCAGCAGGGCAAACGGCTCTATCTGTCGCCGGATACAGATCCTGGCGATCTGCAGCGCGCGGCTCTCGAAAAACACGGCCGGAAGGGCTCGTCGCTCATATGGGACAAAGACGGTCTCTTCTTCCGCTGGGAGAATCCGCGCAGCGGCGTGCTCATCATCGGCGCGGGCGACGTACCGATGACCGGGAGTCCGGAGGAAGCGCTCTTTTCTCACGATGAACGAGATTTCATTTTGAACGCTCTGCTCATCCTCGTCCTTCTCGTGACATCCGCGGGCATCCTGCTGCTCGGCAGGTATCTCGCGCATATTCTCTCCGCGCAGATCCTCACGCCGCTCACCGAGATACGCGCGGCTGCCGCCGCTATGCAGCAGGGCGATTTTGACCGCGCACTCCCAGAGACGGGCGACGACGAGGTCGGCATGACCTGCCGCGCATTCGACGCGATGCGCAGGGATTTGAAACGTGCACGGGCGCGTGAGCAGCAGGAGGAGGAGCGCCGCAGAGAGCTGTTCATCGGCGTGCTCCACGATGTCGCGACGCCGTTGACGGCAATCAAAGGCTATGCAAGCGGTCTCCTTGAAGGGATTGCTGCGACCCCTGAAAAACAGCGCAAATACACCGAGCGCATCATCCATGCCGCCGAAACGATGGAAGGTCTCACAACACGCCTGCGCACATTCCTGCGGCTCGAGAGCGGGCAGTCTCCCTTCTCATGGGAGGACGTCGATGCCCGCGCCTATGTGCACGCCGCCGTTGCCGAGGCTGCGGATGATTTTGCAGAGCAGGGCGTGTTCCTTTCCATGACGGATACACCGTGCCGGGCAGTCATACGCATTGACCGCATGGAGTTTACGCGCGTCCTCCGGAATCTATGGGAAAACAGCGGAAAATACCGGCGCGGCGACAGCGCGCATGTGCGTATCTCCCTCGCGGAGGAGGCCGGCGTCCTTGCGATCGACATCGACGACGACGGCATGGGCGCGGCGCCCGAGGAGTTGCCGCGGCTCTTTGACAGTTTTTACCGCACCGACCCCGCACGCGCAAATGTTGCGGCGGGCAGCGGGTTCGGACTTGCCGTCGTGCGTCAAATCGTGACGGCATCCGGCGGAACGGTTCGTGCCGCAGCTTCGCCGCTTGGCGGGCTGCGTATCCATATAGAAATGCCCATTGCAGGGAAACAGAAAGACCAAGGTGATTCAGGATGACGAAGATTCTGCTTGTGGAGGACGATACGGACATCGCCGAACTGGAGCGGGATTATTTGGAGGCAAGCGGGTTTTCCGTGGATATTTCCTCCGACGGCGACGAAGGGCAGCGCATGGCGCTCACCGGCGATTATCAGCTGGTATTGCTCGACGTGATGCTGCCGGGTGCGGACGGCTTTGCCATCTGCCGCGCCGTGCGAAAGGAACTGGATATCCCCATCCTCATGGTATCCGCACGTCTCGAGGACATCGACAAGATCCGTGCACTCGGTCTCGGTGCGGACGATTACATCGTCAAACCGTTCAGCCCGAGCGAGCTCGCTGCACGGGTAAAGGCGCACATCACGCGCTATAACCGTCTCAAAGGAGGCGAACCTACCGAGCCGATGTCGCTGCGATTCGGCACGCTCGAGATCCAGCCGTGGACGCATCGCGTCTTCGTCGCGGGACGCGAGGTGCATCTGGCGAGCCGTGAGTTCGAGCTGCTCCTCTTCCTCGCCGAGCATCCGCAGATCGTGTTCAGCAAAGAAACGCTGTACGATCGCGTGTGGGATCTCGACGCGATGGGCAGCACCTCCACCGTCTCCGTGCATATGAACCGCCTGCGGGAGAAGATCGAAGAGGATCCCTCCAATCCCCAATGGCTCCAAACGGTGTGGGGTTCGGGCTACCGCTTCAACAGCGAGGCGCAGAAAGCCGAATAATATACCGCCGGATTGATCTTGTATGATCATAATACGCTCCGCGCGGTTAGCAGCATATTTCACGCATAGAAAAAGTGCCTGTTTGCAGGCACTTTTTTATTGGATCATTTTCTTATTTATTTTTCGTATGCGGCAAGCTATGCAGAAAGTCGCATAATACGCGCGCCTGATTCAGTTCCGGATCTTTTGCACCGTAGAGCAGTGTGACATTCTCCCCCGCGGCGAGATGCGCTGCGATCTCTTCGATGCGCGCGGGCAATTCTACACTCGCCTCAAGTTCGGCACGGTACTTTTCCGTAAACGCGGCAAAATTCTCCGCTTTATGCCCGAACCATTTGCGCAGCTCCGGCGAGGGCGCGATGTCCTTCCACCATGCGCCGAGCGCCGCGTGCTCCTTTGAAATCCCGCGCGGCCAGAGCCGATCCACCAACACACGAAACCCGTCGTCCGGCGCAGGTGCTTCATAAACACGTTTGATCCGAATCTCAGCCATCACATTTACACTCCTCTCACTAAGAACTCCTGCACAGAGTATGCCTCACCCATACGCAGCGCATCGATGATGCGCGTGATACGCGGCGGCATCGTCCACGCCAGCGGCAGGAAACAGTCCGGGCAGGAATTATACATCACACACAGCTCATTCTCCGCAAGGCGCCGGAAGAGCTCGTGTTCCGCCTTGCGCCGCTCGTATTTGCGGGCAGCGCGCAAATAGCCGACGGTCGTCACCGCGCCCCATACGACGAAGAAATACGTCCATACGAAGTGCGGCAGAAACGGCGAGAGCGGCAGGTAAATGAGCGCCGCCGCAAGACCGCCGCCAAGCGCCCATAGGCCGATGGACGGACGCCGCTTGCCGCCCTCCATGGACTCAAGATCCTCAACCACTTGATAGAGATTGCTGTGTCTCGTAAAATATTCTTTCAGCCGCTCAAGCCCCTCGATCTGCGCGTTCAAATCTGCCGGCACATCGGTCGGTGTATTCGGCACAACCGCATCCGGCATGTTCATTCGGTGTTTTGCCGCCGTATCCGCAATAAAGCTCCATGTCTCGAGTTCGTCGTCGATCAGCGCACGTCCCCCGCAGTGCGGGCAGATACGCGTCAGTCCCGATATTTTTTCTCCGCATTCTTTGCATATCATTCGGTTGCCTCCTTTCTTCATCGTTTCAGTTCCGTTGATATATATTTCCATATATTAGCAAAAATTATTCTCATTGTCTAATGAAAACACGAAAAATTACGGGTATACATGCATTCCTGCATATATACCCGCCGGTTATTCCATTTTGAGACCGTATGTTTATGAATCCTGCCGCCGCTTCACATGGTAGCCGAGCCAAAGGGCGATCAGCCATACGGGCAGGATTGGCACGGCAAGCTGCATCCCCGGGATCTGCGCCATCATAAAGACGACACCCGCGAGGAACACAAGGCAGACATAGTTGATCCACGGATAAAACGGCGCACGGAATTTAATCGCTGTGCCTTCGCGCAGCATTTTCGCCCGGAATTTCAGATGCGTGACGACGATGGTCGTCCAACTGATGACGGCGGCACACGTCGCGATCGAGATGAGATAGAGGAACGCGTCCCCCGGGAAGAAGTAGTTGAGGAACACGACGATGAGCGTGATGCCCGACGAGATGAGGATCCCGAGCACGGGGACGCCGCGCCGCGAGAGGCTTTGCAGGACGGGCGGCGCATCACCGCGCTGCGATAGACCGTAGAGCATCCGGCTGTTGCTGTAAATCGCGGAGTTGTAGACGGAGATCGCTGCCGTCAGCACAACGAAGTTCAAAATGTGCGCAGCGGCGGGAATCCCGACGTTTTGGAAAATCTGCACGAAGGGGCTTGCCTCCATACCGACCTCGTTCCACGGCCAGAGCGCCATGAGCACCGCCATCGTGCCGACGTAGAAAATGAGGATGCGCCAAATGACCTGATTGATCGCCTGTGGGATCGTGCGGTCGGGATCCTCCGCCTCGCCCGCCGTGATGCCGATGAGCTCGATGCCGCCGAAGGAGAACATGACAACCGCCGTTCCGAGGAAGAATCCCCACCATCCGTTGGGCAGGAAGCCGCCGTGCGCCCATAGGTTGCTCACGTTCTCAGGGAATGGCACGCCCCCGACGAGCAGGTAGCCGCCGAGCACGATCATGAGGACGATCGCCGTGATCTTCACGAGCGCCATCCAGAACTCCATCTCACCGTACGCGCGGACGTTGATGAGGTTCAGCGCGGTGATGACGACGAGACAGACGAGCGCGGAGATCCACTGCGGCAGATCAGGCAGCCAAAAATTCATATAGATGCCCACCGCCGCAAGCTCCGCCATCGACACAATGACGTAGTTGAACCAGTAGTTCCAGCCGGAGAGGAATCCCGGAAAATCCCCCCAGAATTTGCCCGCGTAGTGACTGAACGAACCGGAGACGGGTTCGTCCACCGCCATCTCCCCAAGCATCCGCATGATGAAGAAAATCATAACGCCGCCTAAGAGATAGGCAAGCATGACCGCAGGCCCTGCGAGCGCAATCGTCGACGCTGAGCCATAAAAGAGCCCCGTGCCGATGGCGCCGCCGAGCGCGATCATCTGTAGATGTCGGTTCTTCAGTCCGCGCCGCAGCGCGGGCGTATTTTCCTGTTCCTGCATCTTTTCTCCTGTGTCCTCTGTTATCCTCTCTGCCGCTCCTTGAGTGCCTGCTCCACCTCGCGCTTTGCGGTCTTTGCCTTCAGTGTCTGCCGCTTATCGTAATTGTGCTTGCCGCTCGCAAGCGCCAGCTCGAGCTTTGCCCGCCCGCGCTTAAAGTAAACTTTCAGCGGAATGAGCGTCATGCCCTTCTCGCGCGTCTTGCCAAAGAGCTTTAGAATCTCTGCCTTGTGCATGAGCAGACGCCGCACGCGCAGCGGGTCGTGGTTGAATTGGTTGCCCTGTTCGTAGGGGCTGATGTGCATATGATCGAGGAATACTTCCCCGTTCTTGATGTAGGCATAGCTGTCGCGCAGGTTCGCGCGTCCGGCACGCAGGGACTTGACCTCCGTCCCCACAAGCTCCATCCCCGCCTCATAGGTCTCGTGGATAAAGTAGTCGTGGCGCGCCTTGCGGTTCTCGCAGGCGATCTTCACGCTTTCGTTTTTCTTTCCCATAACGGTACCTCAGTCGGCGCTCCGCGTGCCGCCCTCCGTTTTACGATTCATACGGCGTGCGGGACGCGGGGCGCGCCGTGGTTTTTCTGCGGTCTCTGCATCCGGTCTCTGCGTGCGGTAGCCCGGCGGATCCGGCCAGACGGCGCTGTTCAGCCCCGTGACGGTGACGCGGTGATAGTCGCGCAGACCGCGCTCCTCACCGCGCCCGCTGCCCGCTCCGGCGCGCGGGGCGTCGCTGCGGCGGCGTTCATTTCTATTGCCGTGTCCGGGACGTTCCTCCTGTGCCCCGCTCTGTGCTTTGCCGCTTTTTGCACGCCGGGCGGGTGCGCCGGCACGTGCGGGCACGCTGTCCGCGGCTGCCTTTGCCGCGCGATCTTTACGCTGCGCGCTGCTGCCGCCCGTACCGTGGGCGCCGCGCGTCTTTTTGCGGCGCGTCTCAGGAGCGGATGGGACTGCCGCAATGATGTCCGCCGATCCCTTTCCCTTTTTCTTCTGCGAGCGCTTTCTTTTTTTTGCGTCGTCCTTTGCCGCAGGCTTTTGTGCCGGCTTCTGCGCGCCCTGCTTCACCGCGCCCGGCTCGTAGACGCCGTTATCCTTCAGCACGAAGTCAAGCGTCCGCGCCTGTATATCGGCGCGCGTAATGATGATGGTCACGGTGTCACCGAGGCGGTAGCGCGTGCCTGTGCGTTCGCCGACCATCGCGTACTGTTCCTCGACGTAGCTGTAGTAGTCGTTCACCATCGTCGAGACGTGCACGAGCCCCTCGACGCCGTTGTCGAGCTCGACGAAGATGCCGAATGCAGTCACGCCGCTGATGACACCTTCGTAGGTCTCGCCGACGAACTGCGCCATGTACTCGATTTTCTTCATATCCGTGGTCTCGCGCTCCGCCTCAACCGCGATGCGCTCACGCGCCGAGGAGTGCTCCGCCGTCTCCGGCAGGATGGCGCGCAGCTTCTCACGACGCTCCGCAGAGATATGCCCCGTGGCGAACGTCTCGCGCAGGAGGCGGTGTACCATGAGATCGGGATAGCGGCGGATGGGAGAGGTGAAATGCGTGTAGTAGCGCGCCGCAAGACCGAAATGCCCGAGGCTTTGCGTGCTGTAGCGTGCCTGCTGCATGGAGCGCAGGGCAACCGCCCCGATGATGCGTTCCTCGGGTTTCCCCTTGACCTTATCGAGCACGCTCTGAATGTCGCGCGAGCTGACCTTGCCGTTCTCGTCGACGTGCAGGCGCAGACCGAGCGCCGTGAGGAGACTTTGGAACCGCTCGATTTTCTCGCTGTTTGGCTGCTCGTGCACACGGTAGACGAACGGCTCTTCCTTCAGCTCCATATGGCGCGCGACCGTCTCGTTCGCGATGAGCATACACTCCTCGATGATGGATTCGCCGAGGGAGCCGGTGCGCTTCTCGATGGCGATGGGATGCCCCTCTGCGTCGAGCTTGACCTTGATCTCCGAGAGTTCAAAGTCGATAGAGCCTCGGCGGTGACGCTTTGCACGCAGCGTATCGCGCAGACCGCGCAGCGTCTCGAGCATGGGTCGGATGTCCGCATTGTCCGCGACGAACGGCTCTTCGCCCGCGAGCACCTTGTTGACGAGCGTGTAGGTGAGCCGGCGCGCAACGTGAATGACGCACGGCACGATCTCGTAGCTCTTTACCTCACCGTCCGCGCCAATCTCCATTTCGCACGCCATCGAGAGACGATCCACGCCCTCGTTGAGACTGCATATGCCGTTAGAGAGTTCCTTCGGGAGCATCGGAATGACACGGTCGACGAGATAAACGCTCGTTCCGCGCCGCGCCGCCTCCACATCGAGCGGCTCGCCCGCGCGAACATAGTGACTGACATCCGCGATGTAGACCCCGAGGAAGAATCCGCCGTCCTTCTCATACGCATAGATGCCGTCGTCGATGTCCTTCGTGTCCTCGCCGTCGATCGTGACGATGGGGAAATCGCGCCGATCGCGCCGCCCCTCATACTCCTCGGGGAGCGGGTTCTTCGGACAGCGCATCGCAGCCGCCGCGACCTCTATGGGGAATTTCTCATCGAGGTCATAGGCGCGCATCACGGCGAGCACATCGACGCCCGGATCGCCCGCTGCGCCGAGCACCTCCACCACGCGCCCCTCGGCGCTGCGGCGCTGCTCCGGCCATTTCGTAATCTCGACGACGACCTTACTGCCCGTCTTCGCGCCGTTAAAATCCTTTTTCAGGACAAATACGTCGCGCCCGATCTTCGCGCTGTCGGGCGTGACGAAGCCGAACGCCTTGCTGCGCTCGAACGTGCCGACAATCCGCGTATTCACGCGCTCGAGGATGCGGATGATCTCTCCCTCTCTCGCGCGCCCCGGCTGCTCGGACGGCGTGACGCGCGCCACGACGCGGTCGCCGTGCATCGCGGTCGCAAGAGCGCTGCCGGGCACGAACACGTCCGTCTCTTCCTCCGTATCGCGTACGTCGGGGATGATGAACCCGAACCCCTTCGGCGACATGGAGAGCCGCCCTACGACGAGGTTCATGCGGCTCGGCACGCCGTAGAGCCCGCTGCG
This sequence comes from Selenomonas sp. FOBRC9, assembly GCF_000287655.1. Lineage (NCBI taxonomy): Bacteria > Bacillati > Bacillota > Negativicutes > Selenomonadales > Selenomonadaceae > Selenomonas > Selenomonas sp. FOBRC9. The sequence goes on along the minus strand of NZ_ALJR01000012.1, from coordinate 133,187 downwards.
GTTGCGGATGACGGCGCCGTCCGTCTCAAGTGCTGCCAGAGCCTCGGCAAAGCCCGGTACGTCCTCCCCGACGCCGCGCAGTCCTGCCGCCAGTTCATCCTCCTTCAGCGGGCGATAGGCGTCCTCCCGCATAAAGGCGCGGATGCGTTCTTTCACAATATCCAATTGTTCCTGTTCCATAATTTCCTCGTTTTTCCGTTCTTATCTGATCTTGTCAAAATGCTCTTCGGCAGCGGATAGGAACTCCGCCGTCCGCGCAAAAACACGTTCCCGCACATGCGTATCGAGCGGCAGGAGATGCCCTGCATCCGGCAGGACAACCTTCTCCTTGACCGCACTCGCAACGTGCTCATAGAGATAATCCGCACTCCGCGGATCCGCCGTATGGTCGCGCGCCCCGTGCATGATGAGGATCGGCACATCGACGCGCGCCAGCTCCGCGCGTACCCGCTCGATGACGCCCAGCACCTCGTGCACGGCAACGAGCGGCATCCGCCGATAGGTATTGTTCGCCCCCGCGGGGACATCGCGAAGTTTACGCCGCGCCTTCGGTACGCAGCGCATGCCGCACATATCGCGCGTCGGCAGATGCTCCAGCCCCTGCTCCGGGGCGATCAGGACGGGCGCACAGAGACTCACGACGCGCGCGATCTCTTTTTCCACCGAGAGCAGCATCGCAAAGACTGCACCCATCGAGTGACCGACCGCCGAGATATGTGTGCAGAGTCCGCTGAGGATCGCATAGCCGTCCCGCACCGAATCCATCCAATCCTCGTGATCCGTGCGGCTCAGATCCTCGACCGTCGTCCCGTGCCCTGCCAGCCGAATCGCAAGCACGGTAAAGCCGCGCGCATTCAGATACTCCCCGAGCAGGCGCAGCTCTGCCGGCAGCCCTGTAAAGCCGTGAACGAGCAGCACGCCATGCCGTCCGCCCGGGAGCAAAAAAGGCTCCGCTCCTTGCAAATGCATGTCTGTCCCTCCCATTCCGGCATCCGCCTAGATGCACGCAATCGCCCCTCGCAGGGGTACAGCATCCTAACAAAGGCGCGCCCGTGCATGTTGAAAAAATCCCTGCACCGCGTCTGCGGCAACAGGGAAGCTCCCTATTCAAATCATCGAACTCAGACGACGCAGCAAATTTTTCGTCAGCTCGACATCCGCGCAATCACAATCGTAATCGCGGCAAACAGCACGGCAAACACCACGGTCACACGTGCCAGCAGCGCATCCATCCCGCGCGCCTTGCCGGAGAATACCGTATCGCCGCCGCCGTCGAGACCGCCCATGCCGGCAGACTTTGCTTCCTGTCCAAGCACGGACGCAATGAGAATAATCGCGACAATCGCGTCAAGCACCATTAAGAGTGTGAGCAAGAAAAAGCTCCTCCTTTGTCAATATGTTATCATACAGCGTTCATGATACCATAAAGAACGCCGTGCGCGCAAGGGAAATGTATCACCCCTGCGCCTCGTGTGCCGTCATCGCCGCTGCGAGCGCCGCACCGAGCCCCGAGCCGCCGCCCGCAAGCAGCGTATCGACGAGAGCCGCGTCCTCACCGAGCAGTTCCGAGAAGGCACGCATGATGTTTTCCGTAACGTGCGGCATTTTCTCATAGACGGAGCCGTCCACGGCAATGTGCTGGCGGCGGATTTTCCCTGCGCCCGCAACCTGCCACATCGTCCCCGCAAAGGTCGCCGTCATGAGGCGCACAGAGCGGACGACGATGGCATGCGCCAGCTCCCGCACGCGCGGCGCATCCTCTTCCGAAAGCCTGCGTCCTGTCATCATCTCGACAATACCGGACGCACAATCCGCAGCGTCGCTCTGATCCTCAAGGATACGGCTGATGTCAACGCTCGTGAATCCATAGAGGCGCCCCTGTTCTCCGAGAAGTTCGGCAAGCGCCATGTCAAAAAGCGTGCCCATGTAGCGCCCCCCGACCATCTTTTCGAGCCGCTGCTCGCCCGGCTTTTCCGAGGCGGCGTCGAGCGCGATATCAAATCGGTTCGGCGTCAGCTTTTGAAAGCCGCCCGACTCCATGTTGAGGATCATCGGCTGCTGCGCACTTCCTGCGTACGGCTCTAGGTAGCAGGTATTGTGCCCCGTGGCGTAGATCGCGCCGATCTGTGTGTCCCCATTGATATAGGCAGCGGAGAGCAGCACGGCGACCGTATCGTTGATGACGGCATTCGGCGTAATATTCGAAAGTCCCCGACGCACGAGGGCTTCCTTCAAGAGATCATTGACAATCGCGCCCTCAACCCCCTGCACGGCAAATTCCTTCGTCCAGATGATGAGCCGCGCATCATTGATATTTGTCTGTGTGGACGGAAATGAAAAGGTGTGCCCGAGGAGATACGGCGTCTTTCGATCGCCGCCAACCGCCTCCTCGACGAGTCCTGCGAGGAAGTCAAACAACTGCTCTGCCGTCGCCTCTCCCCCGACATAGTCATAGTCTCCGCTGACCTTGAGCGGTTTCGCAACATGACTCAATACCTCATAGCGTCCGCTGCCCTCCAGGCGATAGAGCAGCACGCGCACATTCGTCCCGCCGAAATCGAGCGCGAGATAGTCCCCGCGCTCCTCCCCCGTCGGCAGTCCAAGATAGGACGGCAGCATCCGCAGCGACGAATCGGACGAGCCCGCAAGTCCAAGGCGCATATCATGGCGAAAATCCGCCGCCACCCCACGCAGATGTTCCGCATCAACCGTAAACTGCGCGATGATGTCGGCAAAGTGCCTGCGATCAAAAGACATTCCCTATTCCTCCTTGTTGTCAGCGGATGTTCCCCCCTGCTCCGCCTCCGTATGCGGCAAACGCACCAGCACACGCGTAATGCGTACGCCGTCCACCTCCTCGACAAAAAACAATGTACCCGTATGCGCCGTCATATGCCCCACGCGCGGCGCCTCCCCAAGGCGGTCATAGATCCACCCGCCGATGCTGTCGACATCCTCGTCCTCGATGCGGATGCCGAGGAGATCGTTGACCTCCTCGAGCAGCAGTTTGGCGTCGATGGAGCCGAGATCCTCGCCGCGCCATTCGAGGCTCTCACGCTCCTCATCAAACTCGTCGCGGATATCGCCGACGATTTGTTCAACAATATCCTCGACCGTCACCATCCCCGCTGTCCCGCCGTACTCGTCAACAACGATGGCAAGCTGCGATCCCTGCGCCTGCATCGTGCGGAGCAGAACGCTGCCGTCCATGCTCTCCGGCACGATCAGAGCCTTCCTTATATAGCGGCGCAGATTGAGCGTTTCCCCGCGCACGAGCGGCGGGAGGAGATCCTTCACATGGATAAATCCGATGATGTGATCCTTGTCCTCGTAGCAGACGGGATAGCGCGTCTGCTGTTCCTCAAGGATGGTCTTGATGCGTTCGGCAGGCGTATCGTCGAGGTAGAGGCAGATCATATCCGTGCGCGGCACCATGATCTCACGTGCGTTCAGCTCCGTGAACGAGAATACATTGTCGACGAAATCCGCCTCTGTGCTGTTGATGAGACCCTGCCGGTAGCTCTCCTTCATGAGCAGGCGGATCTCCTCCTCCGTGTGCGCATCCTCGTTCTCCCCTGTCATCTCATATCCGAGATGTCGGCTGATGTGGTTTGCAACGGTATTGAGTATCCAGACGAAGGGCTTCATGACTTTGCCAAAGAGCACCATCGGGAACGCGATCGCGAGCATGATGCGTTCCACGTTCGCGATCGCCATGGATTTCGGCGTCAGCTCGCCGAGCACGATGTGCAGTGATGTGATGAGCGAAAACGCAATTGCGAGCGCGACCGTATGCCCCACATCGTCGGACAATCCTACGCTGCGCGTCAGCGGCAGGATGAGCTGCGCAACCGCAGGTTCGCCGACCCAGCCGAGCCCGAGTGAGGCGAGCGTAATGCCGAGCTGCGTTACGGAGAGCGAAGAGTCAAGATGATCCGTGAGCTGCTTTGCGTATTTCGCACGGCTGCTGCCCTCGGCGATCATCGTCTCAAGACGCGAAGAACGCATCTTCACGCAGCAGAACTCCGCCGCAACGAAGAAGCCGTTCATGAAGATCAAAAAGACAACCAACAATAAATCGAGTATTGTGGGCACTATGTCCACGGGATGAGTCCTCCTTCAGGAAATCGCGGCGCGTTATTTCGCCGGCAGCGTCTTTAGTTCCAGTTCCATGCGTGCGGCGAGTTCCTTCAGCCGCGCCATTTCCTTATCGTCCGCAAGCGTTACGACCGCACCCGACTTGCCCGCACGCGCTGTCCGGCCGGCGCGGTGGCGATAGGTACGCACGTCCTCCGGAAGATCAACATTAACGACATAGTCAACGTCCTCAATATCGAGTCCCCGCGCCGCGAGGTCTGTCGCAATGAGAAGCTCGGCACGTCCCGCACGGATGGCATCGAGTGCCGCGCGCCGCCGATCGCGGCGTTCCTGCCCGAGGAGAGACACGGCGCGAATGCCCTCGTAGCGCAGTTTTTCCACCGCACGTTCCGCGTCAAATCCGCGTCCGACAAAGACGATCCCCCGACGAATCGGCAGACGCCGCGTCAGCTTTTGTACTGCCTTTATTTTATCACGAAACGCGGCGCGATGATAGTAGTTTTCACAGGTTGTCTGCGCGTCCTCTACCCGAATGATGCGCGGTGCAAAGAGTCCGTCCGCCGCGCGAATCGCCGCCGTCGGGGCAGTCGCGGAGAGCAGGAGCGCCTGCCGGTTCTGCGGGAGGAGGCGAATAACGGCGCGCACATCGTCCGCGAGCTGTTTGCCGAGCAAGCGGTCGAACTCGTCGAGGACGAGGATCTGCACATCCGTCAGCCGCAGTTTCCCCATGCGGCTGAGCTCCAAGATGCGCGCGGCGGAGCCTGTAACGATCTGCGGCTTTTTCTTCAGTCCCTCGATCTGCCGCTTGATATTCGCGCCGCCGATGAGCACCTGCACCGTCAGCGGCAGCTCCGCCGCCTGCACGAGCGTGCGCGCCGCGTCCGCGATCTGCACGGCGAGCTCGTGCGTCGGCGCGAGGATGAGCAGCTGCACCGCGCGCAGGTTCATATCAATGCGCGCGAGGGACGGCAATAGATAGGAAAACGTCTTGCCCGTTCCCGTCGGCGCAGCGCCGACGAGGTTCTCGCCGCCCCCCACAGCGGGGATAAACGCCTCCTGTATCGGCGTCGGCTCTTTGATGCCGCGCTTTTCGAGCGCTGCGGCAAGCTGCTGCGGAACGCCAAGCTCTCTGAACGTACTCATATCATCCTCCAAAAAATAACGCGTCCATCTCCGCCTGTTCGTCCGCCGTTGGCGTATAGAAACGGCGCGCGGCGGGTGCGGCAGACTGCCTATCGAAGCGCTCTGTAGCGGGCGCAGCAGCCGCGTTCGGTGCATTCGTATCGCGCGGTGCACTGCCCTGTGCAGCGGGGAGGCGTTTCCCTGTGAAATCGGGGACACCGCCCTTGTCGTTCGCCGTCATGCGGCACTGCGGGTACGCGGAGCAGCCCCAAAAATCGCCGTGCTTCCCCTTGCGTTTGGTCATCACTCCACGCCCGCACGCGGGACACGGCACACCGCCGCCGCCCGCGATCTGCGACCGTGCCGCCGCCGCGCAGAGATCGCGTGCAAAATTCGCTTGCCCCGCAAGGAACTCCTCAGGGGTTCCCACGCCCGCCGCCATGGAATGCAGTTGATCCTCCCAGATCGCCGTTGCATCCGGATAGGTCATCGTATCGGGCAGCGCGTCGATAAGCAGATAGGCGGCATCCGTCGGCGTCAGCACCTTTTTCTTCCCCGCCGCATGCAGGAATCTGCGCCGGATCAGATCCTCGATGATGCTCGCGCGTGTCGCCTCCGTCCCGATGCCCGAGACGTCGCGCAGCATCTTCTTCGCCGCCTCGTCCTTGACGTATTTGTGGATTTCCTTCATGCCCTGCAGGAGCGTCGCCGGCGTGAACCGCGCGGGCGGCTTCGTCTGCCGCGTCCCGAGCTCGCCGGAGACATAATCCGCATGATCGCCTTTCTTCATCGGCGGCAGGACGGCACTCTCCTCGTCGTCTTTCTCCGCGTCGTCCGTCTCCGCCGCCTTTCCGGTGCGATACATCGCGCGCCAGCCCGCCGCGCGTTCCGTGCGCCCGCTCGCGGCGAATGTCTCGCCGTGATAGGAGAGCTCGACCTTCGTCCGGTCGTAGACATAGTTCGGATAAAACTGTGCGATATAGGCGCGCGCGATGAGCTCATAGATACGCCGCTCGATTTCGCTCAGGCGTGCGGGATTCGCCGCCACCGTCGTCGGGATGATCGCGTGATGCGCCGTGATCTTCTCATCGTTCCACGCGCGCGACTTCTTTTCCGCGTCCGCCGCCTGTGCCCACGCCGCCAGCGGAGAATCCGAGAGTCCCGCGAGGTTGGAGAGGATCTTCGGCGCATCCTTATGCTGACTCTTCGGCAGATACTCCGCGTCCGAACGCGGATAAGTCGTCAGCTTCTCCTCGTAGAGTTTCTGCGCTGTGTCGAGCACCTGCTGCGGCTCGTAGCCGTACCGCTTGCCTGCGAGCACCTGAAGCGCCGAGAGCGAAAAGGGCAGCGGCGGCGGCTCCTCCACCTTCTTGCGCTCGTATTTGACGACCTTTCCGTCCTGCGGTTCATCGCCAAAGCTTGCAAGCGCCGCGCGCGCCGCCGTCTCATCGACGAGCCGCCCCTCGGGATCGAGCGGCGTGCGCTCCTCCGACGGCTTCCACCGCGCACGAAAAGACTCGCCCGTCCCCGCATGTTGAAAGAGCGCATCGAGAAGATAGTACGTCGCGGGTTTGAAGTTCTCGATCTCCCGCTCCCGCCGTACGACGAGCGCGAGTGTCGGCGTCTTAACCCTGCCGATGGGGAGCACGAGCCGATCATGTCCCGCACGCCGCGCCGCGAGCGTATAGGCGCGCGAGAGATTCATCCCGATGAGCCAGTCCGCGCGGGCACGTGCAAGCGCCGACAGTTTCAGCGGGAGGAAGTCCGCGTTGTCGCGCAGATCGCCGAGGGCATCATGTATGCTCTTATCGTCAAGCGCATTGATGAGGATGCGGCGCACGGGCTTTTCATTGTGGAGATAGTCGAGCACCTCGTCTACGAGCAGCTGCCCCTCGCGGTCGGGATCGCCGCCGTGCACGATCTCGTCCGCACGCTCGATCAGCCCCTTCACGACGGCGAACTGCTGTGCCGCACTCTCATTCACAACGAGCCGCCACTCTTCGGGCAGGATCGGCAGATCCTCCGCACGCCAGCGTTTGAGCCGTGCATCGTACTCCTCCGGCTCCGCCTGCCGCAGCACATGACCGAAAAGCCATGTCACCACACCCGCGCCCGTTTCGATACAGCCGTTTCCCTTGCGGTGCGGCTGGGGCAAGCAGGCGGCAAGCGCGCGCCCGACGCTCGGTTTCTCCGCGATATAGAGCCTCATGAAAACACCTTCGACAGTGCCCAAACGAGAATGGCAATCCAAAGGACGAGCACCACGATGGACGCGATAAACACTATCGTCCCGTAACGCGTAACGCGCCGCTCCGTCTCCTCACGCACAGCGGGCGGCAGCATCCGCACAAGAAACTCCGTCGCCGCAGGGAGAATCACCGCATCATCGAGCGCCCCGAACACAGGAATCGCGTCAGGGATGATATCGATCGGACTGATGAGATAGAGCAGAGCAAGCGGAAAAAGCACCTTCACCGCCGTCGGCGTATCCCGCCGCAGCATCGCAAAGAGCAGCACCGCAATATCGCGCCGCAGCGCCTGCAAAAGTGTCACAAACCGTATCATAAGAACCTCCATCCACACATCGTTTGTCCTTGTAGTATACCACCCCCGCGCAATGCTTTCAAATAAAAGAACCGTACGCAAGACGCGGTCGTTTCGCGCACGTATTCCCACAATATGAATGCATTGTAAGACTTTCTTTATAACGCAATATCAAGAAAAGCCGTGTATATTTATTAAATATAAAACTTCACAAAAACGAAGGAGGTTCTCCCTATGATCGTAATCGACGCAGAAAACACATGGAGCATGTCGGTCAAGCAAGAGGTGCTCAATGAACTCGCATGGTCGATTGTTGCAGCCATTCGGCACGATTACAGTGCGGCAGAAGCTGCACGGACCCCGTTTCTCAAATCCATACATGCGCAATGCATCCGCGACATCGATCGGCTCGCCGTGACCTCCGACCCAGTCGAGCTGTTTCAGATACAAGGACGGCTGAGAGCATTCAAAGAACTGCTGCGGGACGAGGAGGAATAACGATATGGCATACGAATTTACCGCGCGCGATGTGGAGACCGCCGCCGATTTCATTTGGAAAGATTTCGTATCCTCACATACGCCTGCCGCACATCCCAAGGCATTTTTCCTCGGCGGTCAGCCGGGCGCCGGAAAGAGCATCATCAGCGTACGGCTCAAGAACGCGCATCCCAATACGTTCTTTGTCAATCCGGACACCTACCGAAACTATCATCCCCAATACAAGGCAATCTGCCGCGCGCTCGGTACCGCCGCCGTTGCGGAAACAGGAAAATTCTCCGGCGCCGTCACCGAGCGCCTGCTTGATATGCTCTTGGAACAGCACTATAACATCATGGTCGAGGGGACGTTCCGCACGCTTGAGGTGCCGCTCCGTCTCGCACAAGCGCTCTCGGCAAAGGATTACGCCTCCGAGATTCATGTCATCGCTGTGTCAAGCGATGCGAGCTACATCGGCACACTGGATCGTTATTTCATCGGCTGTATGGAGGACATCGGCCGTGCCGTAAACAAGGAGCATCATGATCTCGTCGTGAAGGTTCTGTCGAAGAACCTCACGGGACTCGCCGAAAGCGGACTCTTCTCCTCTTACCATGTGCATACGCGTGAAAGTGAAGTCCTGGCGGCCGATACCGCCGCGGACTTCCTCCAACAATTTGACCGGGAACGAACACGCCCCCCTCACGCAAAATGAGACAGCACAGCTCAAGGAACGTATTAATTTTGTAAAAAATTCCCTCGCCCGCGCGGAAGAGCGTGGACTGACCGAACTCGCGGAAACGCCCGTCTCTGTCATTCGGCAAGCGATTGCGGAAATCGAAGAACGGCACAACTTATCGTTCTAAAGCTGCACCCTCCTCAACAATCTCAAAATATTTCTCCGCGTGTCCGCAGATGTCCGACTGCTCTTCCACCTGCAAATAGATACCGCCGATTGTCACCCGATCATGGGAAATATACAGCGTATATCCCCCGTCGTAGGGAAGATAATATGCGCAAGCAAAGTACCATGTGTCGCCCGCCTCAAAAAGACTCCCGTTATAGTCCGTAAAACTCTTGCGGACGCGCACGCGGTCGCCGGCACGGAGATGCATAAAATCAAAGCTCTTATTGACGGCATCATCGACTGTCCGCGCATAGTCGTAGGGCGTCAGTGTTTCGCGCAGACGTTTCAGCTCTGCAGCACGCGCCTTCGCATTGCGTTTCTCGCGCAGCTTGTCACGTACGCATTGATAAATGACGGTGACGATAACGCAGCCCACGGCAAGAAGGATGCCCGCGCTCAATATCCCCAACACAACGTGACCGAAATCGAACATACCGCACCTCCCACATCACAGAAACCGAAATCCCGCCAATGCAAAAGACCGCCGCGCACGGAGCGCGGCGATCCCATGGTCGGTGATTTATTTATTTGAGCGTAACAAGCGGTTTGCCCGTCATTTCCTTGGGAATGGGCAGTCCCGCGAGCGTCAGCAGGGTCGGCGCGATGTCGCAGAGGGCGCCGGTGTGGACTTCCTTCACGCGGTCGGAGACGACAATGAACGGCACGGGGTTCGTCGTGTGCTTCGTAAACGGCTGATTCGTCTCGTAGTCCCACATCTTGTCCGCGTTGCCGTGATCCGCCGTGATGCAGACCTCTCCGCCAACCTCGTGGATGGCGTCAACGAAGCGTCCAACACAGGTGTCGACGGTCTCGACCGCCTTGACGACGGCGGGAACAACGCCCGTGTGACCAACCATGTCGCAGTTCGCATAGTTGAGGATGATGAAGTCGTATTTGCGCGATTTGATCGCCTCGACGACTTTATCCGTGACCTCAATCGCGCTCATCTCGGGCTGGAGGTCATACGTCGCGACCTTCGGTGAGTGCACGAGGATGCGATCCTCGCCTTTGTATGGTGTCTCGACGCCGCCGTTGAAGAAGAACGTGACATGCGCGTACTTCTCCGTCTCGGCGATACGCAGCTGCGTCATGCCAAGATCCTGCACATATTGTCCGAAGGTGTTGGAAATGCTCTCCGGCGGAAACGCGACGAGCGCGTTCATGCCCGCCTCGTACTGGGAGAATGTGGCAAACGGGATCTTCAGCGATTCGTCGCGCTTGAACCCGTCAAAGGTCTTATCCACAAAGGCATGGGTGAGCTGACGCGCGCGGTCGGGGCGGAAATTATAGAAGATCGCGCCGTCGCCGTTCTTCATGCCGGGATAGCCTTTCACAACGAACGGAACGACGAATTCGTCCGTGACGCCCTCGGTCTTCTCACTCGTATCCGCATAGGAGGCGAGCAGGCCTGCGACCGCCGAGGACGCGACTGTCTTCGCCTTGGCATGCGCGATCGCCTCATAGGCAAGCTGCTCGCGCTCCCAGCGGTGATCGCGATCCATCGCGTAGTAACGCCCTGCGACGGTCGCAATCTTTCCTTCGCCGATTTCCGCCGCCTTCTTCTCTACGGCTTCGAGGTATTCCTTCGCGCTCTTGGGCGGCACGTCGCGCCCGTCGAGGAACGCGTGGATCCAGACGGTCTTGATCCCCTCGCGATGCGCGAGTTCGAGCGTCGCAAAGAGATGATCTTCGTGGCTGTGTACGCCGCCCGGGGAGACAAGCCCCATCACATGCAGTGCACCGCCGTTCTCCTTGACGCCGCGCACGATCGTGAGCAGCGCTTCGTTCTTAAAGAAGTCGCCGTTCCTGATGTCGCGCGTGATGCGCGTGAGCTGCTGATAGACGATGCGCCCCGCGCCGATGTTTGTGTGACCGACCTCGGAGTTGCCCATCTGTCCGTCGGGCAGTCCGACGTATTCGCCGGAGGCGTTGATCTCATTGTGTTTATACTTCTTGAGCAGTCCGTCGATGACGGGCGTCTTTGCCATCGCAATGGCGTTGTATTTCATGTCGTTCGGGTCGCCGTCGCCGAATCCGTCCATGATGATGAGGGCAACCGGGGCATTTTTCAGTTTTGCCATGATGAACTCTTTTCTAAGAGCAAATTGCTCGCAGGGGTAATCAAAAATTGACGATCGCGGCGAAATCCTTCGCCTTAAGCGCAGCGCCGCCGACGAGCGCGCCGTCGACGTTCGGCTTCCCCATGAGTCCCGCGATCGTCTCGGGTTTAACGCTGCCGCCGTACTGGATGCGGATCGCATTTGCCGCAGCTGCGCCGTATTTCGCTTTGACAGTCGCACGAATATGAGCGCAGACTTCTTCCGCCTGTTCAAAGGTTGCGGTCTTGCCCGTACCAATCGCCCAGATCGGCTCGTAGGCGATGACGAGTTTCGCGACCTCCTTCGACTTAAAGCCCGCGAGCGCAGCCTCGATCTGATACGCAACGTAGGCAAGATACGTCCCCGCTTCGCGGATCTCGAGCGATTCGCCGCAGCAGATAATCGGCGTGATGCCTGCCGCATACGCCGCCTGCGCTCGTTTGTTGACGCCCTCGTTCGTCTCGCCGAAGTAGTCACGGCGCTCGCTGTGTCCGAGGATACAGTAGGAAACGCCGATCTCTTTAAGCATCTCGGTTGAGATCTCGCCCGTGTAGGCACCGCTCTTTTCCCAATGCACGTTCTGCGCGCCGACCGCGATTTTCGTTCCCTTCACCGCCTCGGTCACGGCGGCAAGCGCCGTCGCCGTTGGGCAGACGACGACTGTCGCCTTAGCCCCCTTCACGAGCGGCGCGAGTTCCTTCACGAGCGCCGTGCCTGCGGCAATCGTGTTGTTCATCTTCCAGTTGCCTGCAATAATCGGTGTTCTTGCCATATTTGAATCCCCTCTTCCACGTGTAAAACAACAAATCACTTATTCGCGATGGCGTCGATGCCCGGGAGCACCTTGCCCTCGAGGAGCTCCAGCGTTGCGCCGCCGCCCGTCGAGATGTGCGAAATTTGATCGGAAAGCCCGGTCTTCTTGAGCGCCGCGATGGAGTCGCCGCCGCCGACGATGGACGTCGCCCCCTCCTTCGTCGCCTGTGCAACGGCGTGGGCGACCGCCTCCGTCCCCTTTGCGAACGCGTCGAACTCAAAGACGCCCATGGGGCCGTTCCATATAACGGTCTTTGCGCCCTTCAAGGCCTTCACATACTCTTCGGACGTCTTCGCGCCGCTGTCGAGCGCCTGCCAGCCGTCAGGCACCTTATCTACGTCGACAGTCTGCGTCTTGGCATCCGCCGCGAACTTATCCGCGATGACGAGATCGACGGGCAGAACGACCTTCACGCCCTTCTTCGCCGCCTTTTCGAGCAGTTCCTTTGCAAGCTCGATCTTGTCTTTCTCGACAAGCGAGTCGCCGATGGGATAGCCCTTCGACGCGTCAAAAGTGTGTGCCATGCCGCCGCCGATGATGATGGTGTCAACCTTGTCGATCATGTTCTCGATGACGCCGATCTTGTCCGAGACCTTCGCACCGCCGAGGATGGCGACGAACGGGCGCTGCGGCGCTTCGAGCGTCTTGCCGATGTAGTTGATCTCCTTCTCCATGAGGAAGCCCGCGACCGTCTCGAGATCGGCGGTGATGCCGACGTTCGATGCGTGTGCGCGGTGTGCGACGCCGAACGCGTCGTCCACAGCAACATCCGCCAGCGCAGCGAGCTGCTTTGCAAAGGCGGGGTCGTTCTTCTTCTCCTCCTTGTGGTAGCGGAGGTTTTCGAGGAGCAGGACTTCGCCCGGCTTCAGCGCGCCCGCGGCTTTCTCCGCTTCGGGACCAACGCAGTCGGGCGCCCATTTCACCTCTTTGCCGAGGAGCTCGGAGAGACGTGCGACAATGGGCTTCGTCGAGAATTTCGGCTCGCGCGCCTCGGTCGGACGCCCGACGTGGCAGGCGAGAATGACCGCCGCGCCGCCGTCGAGGAGATAATTGATCGTCGGCAGCGTCGCGCGGATGCGCGTGTCGTTCGTGATGTTCTGATGCTCGTCCATCGGCACGTTGAAATCCACGCGGACAAAGACTTTCTTGCCCTTAACGTCGATGTCGCGAATGGTCTTTTTGTTCATATTGTCCCCTCCGTAAATGAAAATCGAGGTTCGGCCCAAACGTTCGGCCGGACCTCGAAAGATCGTGCTTATTTCATTGTGAAGTTTTAGCCGAGCTCAGCAAAATACTTGATCGTGCGAACCATCTGGCTCGTGTAGCTGTTCTCGTTGTCGTACCACGAAACGACCTGAACGAGTGTGTTGCCGTCGCCCGTATCGCTGGCCATCGTCTGCGTCGCATCGAAGATCGAGCCGTAGGTCGTGCCGATGATGTCGCTCGAGACAATCTCGTCCGTGTTGTAGGCGAACGATTCGCTCGCAGCCGCTTTCATTGCACTGTTGACCTGATCGACCGTGACCTTGCCCTGCACGACCGCATAGAGGAGCGTCGTCGAACCCGTCGGGGTCGGAACACGCTGTGCGGAGCCGATGAGCTTGCCGTTGAGCTCGGGGATGACGAGACCGATCGCCTTTGCCGCCCCCGTCGAGTTCGGAACGATATTAATCGCTGCAGCGCGGCTGCGGCGCAGATCGCCCTTGCGCTGCGGGCCGTCGAGCACCATCTGGTCGCCCGTATAGGCATGGATCGTCGTCATGATGCCGCTCTTGATCGGCGCGAGGTCATTCAGTGCCTTTGCCATCGGCGCAAGGCAGTTCGTCGTGCAGGAAGCGGCACAGATCACCGTGTCGGATGCCTTGAGTGTCTTGTGGTTGACGTTGAACACAATCGTCGGGAGATCGTTGCCCGACGGCGCGGAGATAACAACCTTCTTTGCGCCCGCCTTCAGATGCGCTGAAGCCTTATCCTTTGCTGTGTAGAAGCCCGTGCACTCGAGCACGACGTCGACGTCATGCTTGCCCCAGGGGATCTGCGCCGCATCCGCCTGCGCGTAGATGTTGATCTTCTTGCCGTTGACCGTGATGGAGTCCTCGCCCGCGGTCACGGAGTCCGCATACTTATAACGTCCCTGCGTGGAGTCGTACTTCAGGAGATGTGCGAGCATCGTCGGGCTCGTCAAATCGTTGATGGCGACGACCTCATAGCCGGGCGCATCGAACATCTGACGGAACGCGAGACGGCCGATACGACCAAAACCGTTGATAGCAACCTTTACTGCCATAAAAATACCCCCTGTAAAAGCCTTCATTTTCAGCACCGCAGGGTCATCCCCGCCGCACCCTTTTTATAAAGTATATTATAAACCATTCGCAATAAAAGTCAATTTTTTTATCTCGCACCTACCGCCGTTTGGCAAAGTTTTGCGCAGATGTAAAAATCCCTTGCAAAGGACGCATTAAGTTCGATAAAATAAGGTTAGAACAAAGGTCTATCATAGGAAATGAGGCAGGATCGTGGCGGAAAATATTCAGGGCATGGAAACCGTCGCTCTCGACGATGCGGCGCGCGCGCTTGTCATCATCGACCAGACAAAACTTCCCGGCAGAGCGGAGTACCTTCATCTCAAAACTCAGCGCGAGATTTGGGAAGCGATCAAAGAGCTGAAGGTACGCGGCGCCCCCGCCATCGGCGATGCCGCTGCTATCGGTCTCTACCTCGCCGCGTGTGCGATCGATACGGACGACCGCACGGATTTTGTGCGCCGTCTGCACGACGCAGCGGTCTATCTGAGTTCATCTCGCCCGACCGCGGTCAATCTCTCGTGGGCGCTCGCTCGCATGGAGCGCGTTGTGGAGGAACATCGCGGCGCCTCCGTCCTGGAGCTGCGCGTCCACCTGCGTGACGAAGCACGCGCCATCGTGGCGGAGGACATTGACACCTGTCGACGCATCGGTGAAAACGCTCTGCCGCTCGTCCGCCCCGGCGACGGACTCCTCACGCACTGCAACGCGGGGCAGCTCGCGACGGCAAAGTACGGCACCGCCACCGCCGTCATGTACCTCGGGCACGCAAAGGGATACAACTTCAAAATCTACGCCGACGAGACTCGTCCCCTGCTTCAAGGCGCGCGCCTCACCGCCTATGAACTCAGCGCCACGGGCATGGACGTCACACTGCTCTGCGACAATATGGCATCCGCCCTCATGGCGAGCGGAAAAATCCAAGCGGTCTTCGTCGGGTGCGACCGCGTCGCGGCGAACGGAGACACGGCGAACAAGATCGGCACGTCGGGCGTCGCCATCCTCGCCAAGCATTACAACATCCCGTTCTATGTCTGCGCGCCGAGTTCGACCATTGATCTGTCGACGCCGACGGGCGCGGACATCGAGATCGAACAGCGCCCGCCCGAAGAGGTCACGGAGATGTGGTACAGCAGCCGTATGGCGCCGAAAGGCATCAACGTCTACAATCCCGCCTTCGACGTCACCGACCACAGCCTCATCACCGCATTCGTCACGGAGCACGGCGTTCTGCGCGCACCGTATGCGGAATCGCTTCGGACGGTGCACCGGAACATCCCCATTCATAGGAGATAGAAGCAATGCCAAATGCCGCCGATAAAATTTTACAGGAAATTGAAGCGGAGCGAATACGCCGTATGAACCTTACAATAGAAAATAAATAAGTCTTGATGGACTTCTCCTCATGGCATTTCCCTCTATCGATTAAACGTGCGTAAGCAGCAGGGTGCCGTGCCCTGCCACATCGTACGCACCGAGTCCCGCAGGGATGAACGCCGACTCGCCGCGCGCAAGGCTGATCCGCTGCGCGCCGTGCGTCAGCGTGCACATGCCGTCCGTGACGACCAGTGCGTGGAACGAGGCAGCGTCCGCCGCAAAAGAGAGGTTCTCTTTGACCATAAATTCATAGACGGTAAAATACTCCGTTGCCGCGAGCAGGCGCCCCGCTCCTCCGCGCAGGAACCCGAGCCGCGCCATGCCGCCGAGCGAGATCTCCGACGGGACGAGCGATGCGACCTCCCGCGCCTTTTCGATGTGCAGATCGCGCGGCTTTCCGTCCGCGCCGACGCGTCCGTAGTCATAGACGCGGTAGGTGACATTCGACGACTGCTGTATCTCGCAGATGAGAACGCCCGACCCGATGCCGTGCAGTGTCCCCGCGCGCACGAGCAGTGCATCGCCGCGGTGTACGGGCACATGACGGAGTGCGGAGACAATCGATCCGTCCGCAGCCTTTGCCGCGAGTTCCTCCCGCGAGAGTTCCTCCACAACACCGTAGATCACCGCCGCGCCCTCCGCCGCGTCGAGAATGTACCACATCTCGGTCTTGCCCGCGTCACTCTCCACACGGCGCGCATAATCGTCGTCCGGATGCACCTGCACGGAGAGGTTCTGCGCGGCGTCGATGAGCTTAATGAGGATCGGCATGTCCGTGCGTCCGCCCGCGCGTGTGCCGAGCGCCGCCGGATGATCCGCAAGCCACGCGGCGAGCGTCTCGCCCGCCGCCGTACCGCTCGCAATGCGGCAGAGCCCGTCCGGATGCGTCGAGAGCTCCCAGCTCTCCGCCGTGATGCCCGTGCCGCAGTCCTTGCCCAGCTCGTCATGCAGCCGATGCCCGCCCCAAAGATAGTCCTTGAACACGGGCGAAAGTTTCATTATATGAGACAAATATCATACACTCCTTTTCGTTTGTCTCATTATCCTAAATATTCTCCAAAAAAGCAAGCAGGCTTCCCGTTCCATTTGACAAAATCGGCGTGATTCGATAGAGTAACATTGTATTGAAAACTACAAATGCACGGAGGTTTTTATGATAGACTGCAAAGAAATCAACTGGCACAGCGCGCGCCTCGACCGTGTGATGAACATCCGCATCTACGGCAGCCCGAACGCCGCCCCCATCCTCGTGTTCCCGACGCAGGACGCGATGAGTGACAACTTCGAGAACTTCGGCATGATCGAGGCGATGGCAGGTGACATCGCTCGCGGGCGCATTCAGCTCTTCTGCGTCGATACCGTCGACACGGAGACGTGGTCGAACATCTGGGGCAATAAGCCGTGGCGTGCGCGCCGCCAAGAGCAGTACTACGCCTACATCGTCGATGAGGTCGTTCCCTTCATCCGCAGCGAGAACACGAGCGGACGCCTCCCCGTCGCTGCCGGGTGCAGTCTCGGCGGACTCCACGCCGCCATTGTGTTCTTTCGCCGCCCGGATCTCTTTGACGGCGTGCTCGCCCTCTCGGGCGTCTATGATGCAAAGTTCTTTACCGACGGATGGATGGACGGCGTGCTCTACGACAACTCCCCGCTCGATTTCCTCTCGAATATGTCTCCCGATCACCCCTACATAGATCTCTACAACGACCGACGGATCGTGCTCTGCGTCGGACAGGGCAGCTGGGAGGAGGAGGGACGGCGCACGACCGCGCTCATGGGCGACGTGCTCCACAGCAAGGGGATTCACGCGTGGGTGGATTTCTGGGGCTACGACGTCGACCACGATTGGGACTGGTGGAAAAAGCAGTTTCCCTATTTCCTCCCGTTCGTGCTGCGTGAACAGGTCTGACCAAGAACAATGAGGTGATTGTATGAATTTTATCTTCATTTCGCCGCAGTTTCCGCGCGTCTATTGGAATTTCTGCGATCGTCTGAAAAAGAAGGGCGTCAACGTCCTCGGCATCGGCGACACGCCCTACGAGGCGCTCGCAGACGAGGTGCGCGAATCGCTCACCGAATACTACTTCGTCCCCTCGCTCGGCGACTACGACCAAATGCTGCGCGCCGTCGCGTTCTTTACGTTCAAATACGGGCGCATCGACTGGCTCGAGTCGAACAATGAGTTCTGGCTCGAGAGCGACGCGCGTCTGCGTACGGATTTCAACATCCGCACGGGCTGGCAGTTCGGCGACATGGATCACATCAAGAATAAATCCGCCATGAAGCACTTTTATAAGAAAGCGGGTATCCCGACCGCGCGTCTGCGCCCCGTCACAACGCTCGCGGACGCCGAGGCATTCCTTGCCGAGGTCGGCTATCCCGTCATCGTAAAGCCCGACACGGGCGTCGGCGCGACGGACACCTACCGCATCGACAGTCATGACGAACTGTGCCATTTCTACGCGTCAAAGCCCGACGTCCCCTACGTCATGGAGGAGTTCGTCACGGGCGACATCTGTTCCTACGACGCCATCGTCGATTCGAACTCCGTGCCCATCTTCGAATCCATGACCGTGTGGCCGCCGTCCGTCATGGACATCGTGCTCTATCAGCTTGATCTGTCCTACTACACAGCGGATCGCGTACCGGACGCGCTCAAAAAAGCGGGGCGCGCCACGCTCAAATCGTTCGGCGTGCGCAGCCGCTTCGTCCACCTCGAGTTTTTCCGTCTCACAAAGGCAAAGAAGGGACTTGGGGACATCGGCGATTTCGTTGGGCTCGAGGTTAATATGCGCCCCGCAGGCGGCTATACGACTGACATGATGAATTTCGCCCACTCCACCGACGTCTATGAGATCTGGGCGGACATGATCACCGCCGACCGCCGTCTGCTTCCCGACTGCAATGAACACTGCTTCTGCGCGTATGCGAGCCGCCGTGATTTCCACCGCTATGTGCACAGTCACGAGGAAATCCTCGAGCGCTATGCCGGCAAAATCGTCATGTGCGAGCGGATGCCCGAGATGATGTGGCCGCAGATGGGCAACCATATGTATACGGCAAAGCTCAAGGATCAAGCCGCGACGGACGAGTTTATCAAATTCGTCCACGAACAGGTCGAATAGGAACATCGCCGGGAATCAAACATCATATGCGAGACACAGCAAAAGCTCCCGCCACGGCGGGAGCTTTTTGACGGTATGCGAAATGTCCCGGGATGGGGCTTCATGCGGGTTCCGCCATCACGAGCAGCGTAAAAATAAGCATTTGCTGAAAGACGGCTACGTCAATCTATCGCCTTTCAGTCATGGATATGCCAACCGCTCAGCCACTTGACGGTCTCTGCGGTGCGATGATCAACGATCTCGCTGTGCCCCAGGTCAAGGCGCGAAACCTCAGCCATCTCGGCATCCGTCAACGAAAAGTCCCAAATATCGATGTTCTCTTCCATACGCTCCCGCCGTACGGATTTTGGAATAATCACGACGCCGCGCTGCACATTCCAGCGCAGGACAACCTGCGCCACGGTTTTCTCATATTTTTTCGCAACAGCGGCGAGCTTTTCATTTGTGAAGATGCCGTGCTTCCCCTCTGCGAGGGGTCCCCACGCCTGCGGCACAACGCCGAACGCCTTCATTGTTTCAATCGCCTTCTCCTGCGCAAAGAAGGGATGCAGCTCCACTTGATTGACCATCGGCGGAATCTTTGCATTGAGGCAAAGATCGACAAGCCGATCCGGATAGAAATTGGAGACGCCGATCGCGCGAATCTTGCCCGCCTTATAGAGTTCCTCCATCGCGCGCCACGCGCCGTAATAGTCGTTAAAGGGCTGATGGATCAGATAGAGATCCAGATAATCCAAGCCCAGTTTTTCCATAGAGACGGCGAACGCCTTCCTTGCGCCCTCATAACTTGTATCCTGCACCCACAGTTTCGTCGTGATAAAGAGTTCATCGCGCGGGATGCCGGATGTGCGGATCGCTGTGCCGACGGCCTCCTCGTTAAAATATGCCGCTGCCGTATCGATCAGACGATAGCCCGATGCAATCGCGTCCAGCACCGCCTGCTCGCACTGTGCCGCATCCTCTACTTGAAAGACGCCGAATCCTTCCATCGGCATCCGAACGCCGTTCTTCAATGTTACATATTCCATGGCATAATCCTCCTGCTTCCCAACACGCGCGGTAGTGCCTCCCGCTTTGGTAATCCCCCTGCTCAGCTCCGCGGATCTTCGCTGAGTTTCCCGTAGAAATAGGAAGCCGTCGCGCCTCCGTCGATGAGGAAGTCCGCGCCCGTAATGAACGCGCCCTGCGGACTCAGCAGCAGCTCGGCGACGTTCGCGATCTCGTCCGCCGTGCCGGGACGCCCCGCCGGGCATTTGGCAAACATATTCTTATAGAAGTCGCCGCGAATGCCGTTGAACTCGTCGATAGCGAGCGGCGTCACGACGATGCCCGGCAAAATCGAGTTGATGCGCGCGCCGCGATCGCTCCAGCGCCCTGCCGCTTCGCCCATGACGCGTTTCGCATTCGCACGTTTGGAGAGCTGATAGGCATGGAGGCTGTTTTCGATCCGATCGGGCTGCAAAAAATCGAGCGCGAGCAGTTCCTCAGTCGGCGTCACGGCGAGCGCCTTGTCCTGCTCCGCCGTGAGCTGTGCCATGCGGTGCCCGGACTGACTGGAGATCGTCACGCCCGTGCCGCCGCGCGCGATGACCTTGCCGACCTCCTCGAGGAGTACCGCCGTACCGTAGAGATCGACCTTCAGGATGGCTTCGATGCTTGCCTGACTGGGCGAGAGCCCCGCGCCGTTGACGAGATCTTGACCTCTCCATATTCCTGTGCCTTTTCGATGAGGGTGCGGATGGAGGTGCGGTCGGAGAGATCCATCTCCATCGCCTCCGCATCAAAGCCCGCGTTCGTCATAATCCCCACGATATTGTCCGCGTTCTTCCGGCTCTTATCGCCCACGACGATCTTCATCTCATAGCCCATGCGGCGCGCAATCGCCATGCTCAGCTGACCGGCTCCCGTCACAATCATAACGTCTTTCATATGTTCTCCCCGTTTCCTATGATAGATTCAAAACGTCACCGGTTTATTTTCCAAGTGCGTGCGTATCGGAGAACATGAAATACTGCTCCCGTGCCGCGACGCGCCATCCGTCCGCAGTCTTGACATAGCGATCCTCATAGCGCACGGCGTGCGTCGTCAGCATATCGGCACCGTCCCTCTCGTTGACGAGATGTGCCAGCGCATAGCAGGTTCCCGTGGCATGCGTCTCGTCCTCGAAGGCGACCGTCTGCTGTCCGTTCATATGGAACGCCGCCTTCGCCGCGCCGAATCCCTTGTACGCCGCAATCAGATCATGCACATTCTTCAGATCCATACCGAGCTCGCCGTTAAAGTAAACACGCACCCGGCAGTCCTCGGTAAAAATGTTTACATAGTAGTCCTGATTGTTCTTGTCGGACTCGTTTGCGTAGGTATCGACAAGCTGTTTCAGCTCTTGGCTCGCTGCGATTTCTTCGATCATCGTCATTGTAATCCCCCCGTTTTCATGGTCAATAAATTTTTATTCTGAAAAGCTTTCGATCCAACTGCGGATGATCGGCTCCGACGCAGTGACACCGGCGCCGTGAATCGGCAGCCCCTTTGCAACGTGCACACCCGGGCAAAGGCGCGCGATGTCCTTTTCGCTCGCGCCCATGCCGCTGCCCTCGTGTGTGCAGAACGGTCGGATCGTCTTGCCTTTGAAATCAAAATGCTCGAGGAAGGTGAACACCGCCATCGGCATCGTCCCCCAATAGTTTGGGTATCCGAGATATATGACGTCATAGCCGTCGATGCTCTCCGGATATTCCTTCAGCGCGGGGCGGGCATTGTGCCGCCGATCGGCGCGCGCCTCCTCGATGCAGGTGTTGTAATCCGCGGCATATGCCCGAACCGGGTCGATACGGAATATGTCCGCCCCCGTCAACTTCCGGATGATGCCCGCGGCAAGTTCCGTATTCCCAACCTCCAGCTCCTTAAGCATTCCGCTCACATAGTTCTCGTGGGCGCGGGAAAAGTACGCAATCAACGCTTTCATTCTGTGTGCCTCCATTCTCGTTTCTGTCCCTATCATACAGCAAGATTCGTTGACACGGAATCTCCGATATGTTACAGTCGTTTTAACTAATAGTTAAAGCCGGAGGTATCGTATGATCAGCACACAGTTATCGGTATTTTTAACGGTCGCGGACTGCGGCAGTTTCAGCAAGGCAGCCGAACGGCTCTTCATCTCTCCCACGGCGGTGATGAAACAGATCAATACGCTCGAGAGCCGTCTTGGTTTTCCTCTCCTCACACGCAGCTCGCACGGCGTCCGCCTGACTCCTGCGGGCGAAATCATCTGCAAGGACGCACAGTTTCTGACGGACTATGCCGCGCAGTCGATAGAAAACGCGCGCCGCGCCATGACCGAAGAACCGAAGGTGTTTCGCGTGGGAACCTCGATGCTCAATCCGGCAAAGCCGTTCATGGATCTCTGGTACCAAATGAGCGAGACGTTCCCAAACCACGCGCTGAATCTCGTTCCCTTCGAGGACGATCACAACGGCATTCTTGCGGAGATTGCGCGCATTGGCGAGAAATACGATTTCCTCGTCGCGGCATGCGATTCCGATGCATGGCTGGAAAAATGCAATATGCTCCTGCTTGGACACTATGAGATCATGTGCGCCGTTCCCCGCGGTCATCACCTTGCGCAAAAGGAGCTGCTCACACCGTCCGACCTATCGGGCGAAACGGTGCTCATGGTCGCTGCGGGCGACTCCACAACCAATGACGCCGCACGGCGCATGTTGGAAGAGGATCTGCATGTCCGCATTGAGGACACGGCGCATTTTTACGATATCTCGGTGTTCAACCGCTGTGCCGAAACGGGCAGCGTACTGCTGACGCTCTCTTGTTGGAAGGATGTGCATCCCGCGCTCGTGACGATTCCCGTCGATTGGGCGTACGCCGTCCCCTACGGACTCCTCTATGCGCAGCATCCGCCCGCGCACATCGAGAGATTCGTCCGCACACTCGCGCAGCATAGATAAAAGAGCCGGTATGCCGATGCGTACGATGCACCGGCATACCGACTCTCTATTTATCTTTTCCCAAGAACGGCGATCCAATATTCGCCGTCCATAAAATGTGTCTCGACCTCGGGGAATCCCGCCGCACGGAAGAGCCGTTCAAATTCCGCGGGCGTCGGATTCGTCAGCTCGTATGCCTCAACCTTTTCCCGAATGCCTGCCGGGAGATCGGGGCGCTCGTAGATCTCCGCAAGCAGGAGGAACATCCCGCCTGGCTTTACAACGCGCGCGACCTCCTTCAAGCTCTCCGCAGGATTCGGCCAAAAGTAGAAACTCTCAACGGTCACAACTTTATCAAAGTGCGCGTCCGGGAACGGCAGAGACTCTACCGATCCGGAGAGAATTTCCATGCGTCCCGACGCCACGAGCGCGCTGTTGAATGCCCGCGACGCCTCGACCGACGTCTCGGAATAATCGATGCCGACGAGATGCCCCGCCGTCACGCGCTCCGCCATGCGTGCGAGTGTGTTGCCGCCGCCGCAGCCGACGTCGAGCACGGTATCATTCGGTACGAAGGAGAGGAGGCTCAGCCCCCACGCCGTGAGCTTCGCATGGCTCTCGTTCATGCGCGTGAGCATCGCGCGCCCCGCCGCACCCTCGGGACGGCGCGGGTTTCCCTCCGCCGTCTCGCGATTGAGATCTTTCCAGTCTTTTTCCGCCATTATTCCGCCACTCCCATCGTCTGTTTCGATAGATCAAAGCCGAACTGCATTGGGTCGGCAGGATCCCAAATACGCGTCTTTTCGTTATAGCGCACGGGTACATAGAATGTCACCGTGCCGACGGGCTGCAGATCGCGATACGCCTCCGCCGTTGCCTCCACGGCAACCCGGCGGATCTCCTCGGGCGATGCGTCAAGACGCATGCGCTTTCGCAGGAGCGAGGACGCCTTTTCCTTTGCCCCCTGCATATCGAACCGCGTCACCGTCACCTCGACCGTCGCCACGCCCTTCCCCTCTTCCGAGGTCGTCGTTTCGACCGTCGCGCGGCGCAGTGACTCCATATATGCGTCGCCGAGCTGCGCCGCCTCCTCGGGGGAGAGCACCGCCCCCGTCGTCTGCAAAGCATTCTCGAACGCCGACTTCATATTGAACGACTCCATCGGCGCGCCGTAGGACGCAAGCCGTTTCTGCGCCGTCTCGTCCTGCCGCACGAGCGCATCACAGTAGAGCTTGACGCTCTCGGCGGCGCTCGCCTTCTCCATACGCCCAATTGTCGAAACATAGAGCGCCGCAAGGATCGCCGCCGTAAAAATACCAACGAAAATCATTGGAAATCGAATTTTAGAATTTTTCACAACAAAAGTCCTCCTGCTTAATTTATCGGAAGGATCTTACAGGAACTTAGCGAATTTCTCCCGTGCAACATTACAAATACGTAAAGGATGCAGACCGGGAACTACAATGCACCAAAATCGCGTATCACGCCATCCCCTCCCACCAGTGCGGGTAGTCGGCCGGAGAAGCGATATCCACCGCCTCACCGATACGCGGCGTCACAACACGATAGGGACGCCCTGCACTCTCATGCAGAAGCTCCGCATAGGGTTCCTGCCATTTGTGCAGAGCAAGGGCGAATTTTCCGCTGTGTGCGGGGAGGACGGCGCGCGCGCGCACGTCCTCCGCCGCCTGCGCCGTCTCGGCAGGCAGCATGTGGATCGGGTGCCACTGCATGTTGTACTGCCCGTTCTCCATGAGCGCGAGATCAAATCCGTCGAAGTGCTCGCCGATGGTTCGAAAATGTTTTCCATAGCCGCCGTCGCCGCTCATATAGACGCGCCGCTCAGGCGTAATAATCGCAAATCCACACCACTCGGTGTTGTTGCGCGTAAGGAATCGCCCGGAAAAATGCTGCGACGGCAGGATGTGAATGTGGAAATCATCGGCGAGCGCAATGTCCGTATCCCAATCCTCTTCGTGCAGATGTGAAAGGTCAAATCCCCATGCCTCAAAGAATTCTCCGACACCAAGCGGACAGACAATCTCCTTGATTTTGGGCTTCAGCGCCATGACCGTCGCGTAGTCGAGATGATCCCAGTGGTCGTGCGTCATGAGGAGGACGTCAAGTTCGGGAATATCCGCCGCCGTATAGACATTGCTTCCGCGGAAGGCGCGATTGATGAAAAAGACGGGCGATCCGTATGCGGAAAAGACAGGATCGATAAGAATGCGCCGTCCCGCAATCTGAAGGTAAAAGGTCGAGTGCCCCATCCATACGGCAATATCCTTCTCGCGCGGAATCGCGGCGAGATCGGTTTTGTTGCTCGGGATAAGTTCCTTTGGAATGCGGCCGTCATCCGTGTCAAAGAGAACACGCCACAGGGTCTCAATACGTCCGGGGCGCTCCTCGTCGGGCAGCTTGTCATTCATGTATTCCACGGGTTCGAGGCAGACGAATTGCCCGTTCACATAATGCGGTGACTGCTTGATGCGCTCGAGGCGCGCGCCCTGCGGGGCGCGGCCGAATTTTTCCTGCGAGACGAAGAGTCCCGCTCCGCCTGCAAGTGCGCCAATCCCCGCGAGCGCGCCGAGCAGGAAGTTTCTGCGTTTCATAGTTCCCCCATAAGTATAATGCGCGCCCCAAGGGCGCGCATGAATTGAATCTGTTTGAGATGACGACGCCGGGCGCAAAAATCCCGCGTCACCTAAATGCCCAAGGAGGCAATCCACGAATTAATCGCCATCGGCGTCTCCCCCATCTCAAACCGCCGCCCCTCTTTGACGAGGGCGCCCGGCGCCGAAGGACGCAGGTGTGCTGTGGTCTGTCCCATAGGGCTGCCTCCGGAGGTAGAAAACGGAACGACGGTCTTATCCTTCAAGTCACAGCTCTCAAGGAACGTATTGATAATATGCGGTGCAATATACCACCAAATCGGGAATCCCACAAAGACGGTCTCATAATGCGAAATATCGGGCAGTTCACCCGCGATCTCCGGGCGGCTTGCCGGGTCGTTCATCTCAACGCTCGAACGGCTCTTTTCATTATTCCAATTGAGATCGTCCTCGGTATAGGGAACGGCGGGCACAATCTCATAAAGGTCTGCCCCTATCACATCCGCAATTTTTTCGGAAATTTTCTCTGTCCGCCGTGAAGGAGAGGCAGAAAAGTAAGCGATCAGATATTTTCGATGCATATTACTGACTCCTCTTTGCAAGAAAATCATAGGCAAAACCGCGTTCACCGCGCAGAATATCGGACTCAAACATGCGGTTCCACGGGAATGTGACCTCTACGGTATCAATGTCCGCAAGCGGCGGCAGATTCTCCTCAATGAAGCGGTTCATCATACGTGTAGAGCGGGCACTGACGGCATCCATCTTCGAGCCAAGACTGCCGTAGAAGCCGTCGCCGCGCAGCCATGTGAGCTGGCGCGCGATGGTGTTGCGCACGTTCGCCTGATACGCCCAGTCGTCGAGATAGCGTGTCGTGAGCAGACGATCGGCGGCGTCGCCGCTCATATGACGGACGAGCATCCCCTCGCCGATGGCAAAGCCGGAGCTGTTTGTCGGCGTATTCCAGCCCGCATAGGCGCGAATCTTATAGAGCAGACCACGCTTTTGCAGCTCCGCCATGAGTGCGTTATCCGAACCGTTGGCAAATGCAACGTCGGCAATCGCAACGGGGTAGCCCTTCCCCACGTAGTCGGAGACAATATCGGCAAAATATGTTGTTCCCTCACGCCGTGTCCCGTCATTCAGGGCGGCATTTGCCTCATAGGTTCGCCCGTCGGGATTTGTGTTCACCGTAAGCACGACGTCTGCCTTTTCGGGTGCACGCACGACCATGCCGCCTGCGGCGAGGACGGCATCGTTGATGGAGGTACCGATTTTTTCATCCGAGTAGGCGGGTACGGTTTCTTCCCCGCGCCCCCAATTGTAACGCGGATAGACAAAGGGAATTTCATGGCGCTGCTCATTAACGGCACGCGTGAGCATGAGAAGGGCGATCTCGTCGATGCCCGCCATCGTCTGAAAGCGCGTCTTTCCGAGATCCGCGCCCTCCTGCGTAAGGTGGCGGCTCTCGAGATGGGTCTGCGAAAACGGCGCATTATCGTCGCGCCCGAGCGCAAGGTACCGGAATGTCCCTTTTTTTCGCATGAGCTCAATCATGTATGAGTTCACCGCATAATTCTTCTCGCGGCGCCCCATCCAGTCGGCGAGCGCTTCTTTCGGGATCAGCCGCTCAAGAAAAGCATATTCCTTTTTCTCGCGTCGTGTCAGCCCCTCGACCTCGTCCTTGTCGCGCAGAACCGTGTAGCGGAAGATGTCGGCTCCGTAGCGGCGGTAGTACTCCGGTTCCTCGTGCCCTGATGCCTCGGCGGTGCGCGGCGTACGCATGATCGAGCCGAACACATAGAGAGGTACCTTCGGCTGCTCCTTCTGAAGCTCTGCAAACCGCGCGGCGCGTGCCATGACCTCGTCGCGCGAATACGTATGCTTACGCGAGCCGACAAGGCTGCCGTAGATCACAGCGTCGGAGGAGATGACAGCCCCCTTCACCCCGGGCTGCGCGATATTCGTCCGCACCCATGCCCACAGTTCATCGGGATGACCGAGATCCTCGCGGTTGCCGAGGAGGTCATTCGGCGGTACGACAATGTCGTAGCCGAGCTGTGCCACGACATCCGCCGTCTGTTTGCTCGAGATGGGGCGGCTGTCATGCGGGATGAAGAGAATTTTCTCGGTCACGGGAGCCGACTTTGCCGCCTCCGTTATCTGCGGGAACAATCCCAGCACCAAAACAAAACAAAGTATACGAATGAGCATATTCCTTCTCACTCTGTACCTCCTTCCGGTGTCCCTGTCTGCACCTTGTCCTTCAAAATGTTTCTCAGTGCATCCTTCACATCATCCGGCACGTTCAGTTTTGTATCAAACATGATACCGCCGTCGCGCACCTGCGCCCCCTCAATCTCAATCATATCGATGAGTCTGTGCCCGCGGAACTCTGTCTGCCCAAGACGAGACGCCGCCAACACCTCGTGGAAATCAACGCGCACCGTATTGCCGTGCACATCAACGGGGACGCGATCCGAGACGTCGAGATGCCCGACCATGCGCTCCACCATAGAGAGCGAAACACGCGCGAAAATCCACGAGACAAGCCCGTGATTGGGAACTTTCTTCTTACGTACACGGTAGACGGCGTACGACTTCTCACCGTCATGCACCATTTCCTCGATCGTACCGGACAACTCGATACGCTTATATTTTTTTGCCGTTGTGCATACGATGTCGAGTGTTCCGTTCGCGTGCGATGTGAGTGTGATGCCCGTGATGCTCCCGTCTGTACCGAGATTTTTTGCGATCGCCTCGTTCATCGTCGCATCGCGCACGAAGAGATGCCCGTCCGCGATTTCCGTTAGTGTCTCGCGATCCCAAGTATCGCGAAGTGCGGTCAATACAGGTGCATAGTCCTGCACCGTCTCCCGGATCGTGCTCCAATCGAAACTGCGCAAATCCTCAATGAAATGCGCCGGAATATCAATAACCATTAACCGTTCGCTTTCTCTGCCGCGGCCTTCTTCTCGCGCAGTTCGAGCCACAGGTTCTGCGTGCGCTCGAAGAGTTTTGCATCGTTCTTACGCACTTCCTGATCGCTCATGATCTGCGAAAGCATCTGCGTCGCCTTTTCATAATTCTCAAGACGGTAGTATGCCGCTCCCGTCATATAGATTGCCATCATATCGCTCATACCATTGATCGGGTAGTGCTCCGTCATAACAGATTTTTCGTAGAGTTCCGCCGCACGCAGCAGCGCCTCGTTTTCCTTATCGCGATCGTCTGTATCGCGGTAGACCCACGCCATGCCCATGCAGTAGCCCGCCTGTTTTTGCAGCGGCCAGCCGAGCCGCTCGGCGAAGTAGATGCCGAGCTTGTACGCGCGGATTGCCTCCTCTACTGTCCGCTCCTCTTTATACGGAAGATTGACCTTATGCCCCGCAAGAAGCTCCTTGATCTTATCCTTGTCACGCGCCTTCAGAGGCTCGCCCGTGAACTGTTTTTCATCGGCGGCAAAGCCGCAGTGTTCGCACATCCATACACGATAGCGGTAAGGGTTCACCCCCTCATAGTGAACGCAGTAATCCTCATCCGTCTCAAGCGTGATCAGGCGCGCTTTCATCTTCGTCACGTGCGTCTCTTCCCCACAGACCGGACACGGTTTTTCCACCGTATATGTATACTCTGACATAATGCACCCTTCCTCCCTGTCTAAAAGACTATATGTAGGATACCATAAAACGTGGGAAAAAGAAAATTTTTCCACATAAAAACACGCCCGGCCACATTAAATTGGCCGGACTCCTGAAAGTGAGACGCACGGATTTTACATTCTTTGATTTACAATGTAAAGCAAAATGGATGCAAAAACGGAGTCGAGGTACAAATGCACCACGACTCCGTTTTCGTATGAAGTTTCACCGCATAAAGGTATAGACCGCGATATTACTGAGGATTGAGAGGGGCTGCGCCCAGATGCCGACGATGAGTGTGCAGAGGACGGCGAGAACGCCGACGGCGGATGCGGGCAGGGGCAGTGCGAGTTTGCTTTTGACCTCTTTCTCTCCCGGGTCTACGTCGCGGTACATTTCCTTAATGACGAGGAGGTAGTAGTAGACGGACGCCATGGACATGACGAACCCGACGCCCGCGAGCCAGAGATAGCCCGCGTCGATGACGGCGGAGAAGATATAGATCTTCCCGACGAAGCCTGCCGTCGGCGGCAGTCCCGCCATCGTGAGCAGGGCGACCATGAGAAGCCCCGCGGGGAGCAGCGACTCCTTTGCAAGCCCGCGCACGGTGTCAAAGTCCGCCGCGCCGCGCTTCATCTCGAGATAGGTAACGGTGACAAACGCGGCGACGTTCGCGAAGACGTAGACCATCGCGTAGAAGAGCACCGCCTTGATGCCCGCGGCATTCGTGGCGACAAGCGCGCTCATCATGTATCCTGCCTGCGCGATGGACGAGTACGCGAGCATCCGCTTGATATTCGTCTGCCGGAACGCCATGAGATTGCCGCCGACCACGGAGACCGCCGCGAGCACGGCAATCAGGTGCGCCCAATATGCGGCGAGCACGGGGAACGCAACGAAGAGGACGCGCAGGAGGACGGCGATGCCCGCCGCCTTCGAACACATGGCGAGCAGTCCCGTGACGGGCGCGGGCGCGCCCTCGTAAACATCGGGCGCCCATAGGTGGAACGGGATGATCGAGAGTTTGAAGAAGAATCCCGCGAGCATCAGCACGACGCCGATGAGCCCGAGCGGAAAGAGCATCCCGTAGCCCTGTGCGATCCCCTGAAAGAGCATCGTCCCCGTCATGCCGTAGACAAGGCTCATGCCGTAGAGCAGCGCCGCCGTCGAGCCCGCGCCAAAGACGAGGTATTTCATCCCCGCCTCCGCCGAACGCGGCGCATCCGTCCGCAGCGCGACGAGCGCATAGAACGAGACGGTCATGAGCTCCAGCCCGACGAACGCGGTCATGAGATCGTTCGCCGAGGCGAGCGCGCACATGCCGAGGAGCGCTGCGAGGAGCAACACATAGTATTCACCGCGGTGCGGCAGAACCTCTTCGGCGTAGTCCATGGAGAATAGGACGGTGGAGAGCATCCCCACGATGAAGAGCATCTTAAAGAATACGGAATAGCCGTCCACGATGTAATGTCCGGCATAGAACGCGATCGCGCCGCCGTCCGGCGGATACATCCCCACCGCGCCCGCGAGCACGGCAAGCAGTCCGACGGCGGTCACGCCGCCGAGAATCCGGCGCGGCGCATTTTTTTCGAGAATCAAATCGAGGAGGAGCACCGCCGCCATGAGTACGGCGATGCCGATCTCAACGGAGAGCGCTGCAAAATTCATGTCCGCCATCATCACATCCCCCCTCCGAGTATCGTCGGCGCATCTTTCAGCAGCTCAAAGAGCGGCACGAGCGGCGCGACGCCGCTGTCAACGACGTTCATCAAGAGCCCCGGGAACACGCCGAGTCCGACGAGGAACACACCGAGCACGAAGAGCGGCGCGAGGTCGATTTTCTGTGTGTCCGGGATCGCGGTGAACCGCTCCGTGCGAGGCCCGAAGAGGACGCGCGCGAGCATCCGCAGGACGTAGAACGCGGTAAATACGATGCCGCTCACGGAGATGACGGCGATGACGGGGTAGACCTCCATCACGCCGACGAAGATTGTGAACTCAGGGATGAAGCCGATCAGTCCCGGCAGTCCGAGCGAACACAGACCTGCGAGCATGAATCCGACCGTGATGTGCGGGCGGTGATGCGCGAGCCCCCAGAGATCGCCGATGCTGCGCAGGTCGGTCTTGTCGTAGATATAGCCGATCTGCGAGAAGAAGAGCGCGAGCATGATGCCGTGCGCCACCATATACGCAACCGCACCGCTGACGCTCACAGCGTTCAGCGCCGCAAAGCCGAGCAGGACATAGCCCATATGGGAGACGGACGAATAGGCGATCATATACTTGATGTCGCGCTGTGCGAGCGCGATGTAGGAGGCGTAAATGACGTTGATCATCGCGAGCACAGCGATGACGGGCGCCCAAAATTTTGCGCCGAGCGGCAGGATGAAGATGCCGATGCGGATGAGCGCGTAGCCGCCAATTTTTTTCAGCACGCCCGCGTTGATCATGGAGATCGCGGTGGGCGCGCCCGCGTAGCCGTCGGGCGACCAAATGTGAAACGGGAACATCGAGAGATGCGAGCCGAAGCCGACGAGCAGGAGGAGGAATGCGGTGACCTGCACCTCCCACGGGATGAGCCCCGACGTCGCCGCCATGGCGAGCGCCTCGAAGTCGAACGTGCGCATCCCCGTCTCATACGCACTCACATAGAGGAGGAGCACGCCGAGCAGCATGAACGCGGAGCCGACGAGGAGGAAGATCGTCATCTTCATCGCCGCGTGCTCCTTCGAGACACGCTCCGAGGATCCCCAGATGAGCACCATCAGATACGCGGGCACGACGACCATCTCGCAGAGCACGAGGAAGAGGAACATGTCGCGCACGAGGAACGCCCCCGTGACGCCCCCGATGACGATGAGGAGGAGGACGAAATACTCCTTGACGCGTTTCTCGACGTGCCACGAGCTAAAAACCGCCGCAAGCCCGACGACGCCCGTGAGGAGCAGCATAGGCAGCGAGATGCCGTCCACGCCGAGCGCATAGGCGACGCCGAGGTCGGTGATCCACGGAACGTACTCCGTGAACTGCATCCCGCCCCGCATGAGGTCATAATTCGCATAGACGTGGAGGATGAGCAGCAGCGTGAGTACCATCGCCGCCGCCGAAAGCCGCCGAATCGCACTGTGCAGCCCGCCCGGCAGGAGCGCAATGATGCACGCCGCCACGAGCGGCAGCCATAGGATGATCGAAAGAACGGGAACCGCCGTCATCGCGTGACACCTCCTCCCCAATACGCAAGCACCTGCACCGCCCAATAGAGCGCATAGCACAGGAGTATGAGCACACCCGTGTAAAAGACCACGACGTAGCGCTGCGCCTGTCCGTTCGCGGACTCCGTGAGGAGGTCGCTCGTCGCGAGCGCATAGCCGCCGAGTCCGTACATCGTGCCGTCGAAGATCTTCTCGTCGATCCAACGCAGGACGACCGCCGTCCCGTAGACGAAGCGCGTGCGGATATGCGCATAGAGCTCGTCGATGTAAAATTTATTGTAGATGACGCGATAAACGAATCCGAAACGCTTGCGCTCCATCGATGCGCGGAAGCTGTGCCGTCCGTAGATCTGATACGCGGCAGCAAAGGCGAGGAGCGCAAGCGCGGTGCTCGCCCCCGCCACCGTCCAATCGATCGCCTCGTGATGCGGCGTGCCCGCGTGAACCCACAGCGAGAATCCGCCGAAATAGCCCCACAGCCCGCTCCCGATCGTAAGCAGGGCGAGCGCCGCCATCGGCAGCCACATGCGGGCGTCGACCTCATGCGCCTCGTGTTCGCTCCGATTCTCTCCGAGGAACGCGAGGATGAGGAGGCGCGCCATGTAGAACGCCGTGAGGAAGGACGTCGCCGTCGCCATGACGTAGAGCGGCGTGCTCGCGTGCATGACCGCCGCGAGGATCTCGTCTTTGGAGAAAAATCCCGAAAACGGCGGAATGCCCGCAATGGCAAGTACGCCGATCACCATTGCCGCGAAGGTCAGCGGCATTTTTTGATAGAGCCCGCCCATCTTCGTGATGTCCGTCTCGTCGTGCAGCGCGTGCATGACCGCACCCGCGCAGAGGAAGAGCATCGCCTTGAAGAAGGCGTGCGTCATGAGGTGGAACATCGAGGCGGAGAACGCGCCGACGCCGACCGCCATCATCATGTAGCCGAGCTGACTGATCGTCGAGTACGCGAGCACCGCCTTGAACCGCCGCTGCGTCACGGCGATAACCGCGGCGAAGAGCGCCGTGAACGCCCCGAGCCCCGCGATGAAGTCCATCACCACGGGCGACGTGCTGAAGATGAAGAATGCGCGCGCCACGAGGAACACGCCCGCCGCAACCATCGTCGCGGCATGGATGAGCGCCGAGGTCGGCGTGGGGCCTTCCATCGCGTCGAGCAGCCACACATGGAGCGGGAACTGCCCCGACTTTCCGATCGCGCCCATGAAGAGCAGGAAGCCGATGAGCGTGAGCATCCCCGTTCCTGCGGCAATCGCATAGGGCGGCACCATCATGCGCAGCTCGACGAAATCCATCGTGCCGAATGTGATCTGCACGAGCAGAATGCCGAGCAGCATTCCGAAGTCGCCGATGCGCGTTGTGATGAACGCCTTTTTCGCCGCCTCGCGCGCCGCTACCTTTTGATAGTAAAAGCCGATCAAGAGGTACGAGCAAAGCCCGACGCCCTCCCAGAACACATAGAGCTGGAGGAAGTTGAGCGCGACCACGAGTCCGAGCATCGCCGCCGAGAACAGCGACATGAAGGCGAAGAACCGCCCCATGCCCGCGTCGTGTTCCATGTAGCCGGCGGAGTAGATGTAGACGAGCAGGGAGACGAGCGTCACGATGACGAGCATCATCGCCGTGAGCGGGTCGATGAGCACGCCCATCTCGAGTGCTACGCTACCGACCTTTGCCCACAGCGTTTTCATCACATAGGGGTCGGACATCGTGATTTGATAATCCACGACCGCAAACGCGATGCAGACGGAGAACACGAACGCCGCTGCCATCAGCGCGATCGCAATCGCCGCCGAGAGATTCTTCTTTGACCGCGTAAAGGGTGCGATGATGAGAAACGCGATCGCGGGAAAGAGCGGGATGAGATAGGCATGGGTCAGTACGAATGTGAACATATTCTTCCCTCCCCTAATCTCTCAGTGTATCGAGTTCGTCGACATTCGTCGTGAACCGGATTTGATACAAACGGAACGCGAGCGCAAGCCCGACGGCGATCTCGGACGCCGCCACCGCGATGGAAAAGAGCGCCATCAGCTGCCCCTCCGTGTTGTGCGCATAGAAGCGATCAAACGCAACAAGGTTGATGTTGACCGCGTTCAGCATGAGCTCCACGCACATGAGGATGGGGATGAGACCGCGCCGCGTGAGCAGTCCGTAAAGTCCGATGCAAAAGAGCAGTGCGGACACAAAGAGCAAATCGGACAGTCCGATCATGCGGCATCCCCTCCTCTCGCAAGCATCAGCGCGCCGATCATCGCCGCGAGGAGGAGCACCGCGCCAATCTCAAACGGCAGGACGTACGTGCCGAGCATCAGCGCGGCGATCTCATGCGCGCCCGTCGATGCACCGAGCATCCCGTCCGGCATGGGAGCGAGCACAATGCCGAGCCCCATGAGGAAGAAGAATCCGCACGCGAGCAGTCCCGTCACAACGCGCCGAAAGAGTTTCTGCGACGGATTCGAATGCTGCATCGAGTCCCGCCGCGTCAGCATGATCGCCATGACGATGAGCACGGCGACCGCCCCACTGTAGACCATGAGCTGCACCGCGCCGAGGAACTCCGCACCGATGTAAAAGTAGATCGACGCCACGCCGATGAACGACACGACGAGGAAGAGCGCGCTGTGCACGACGTTCGGCGAGAGCACAACGCCGAGTGCGCCGATGACGGTGATCGCCGCGAGCACATAGAAGATGAAACTCATGACGCGCCCCCTTCCTGTGCCGCGTTGTTAGGCGGTTCCACGATTTTTTCTGCGGACTTTTCCGCAGTTT
This sequence comes from Selenomonas sp. FOBRC9, assembly GCF_000287655.1. Lineage (NCBI taxonomy): Bacteria > Bacillati > Bacillota > Negativicutes > Selenomonadales > Selenomonadaceae > Selenomonas > Selenomonas sp. FOBRC9. The sequence continues at coordinate 98,131 of NZ_ALJR01000012.1, read as the reverse complement.
TTTCAGCCGGCGCAGCTTGTACCGCCGCACTTGCATTCGCCTGTGCCGCAGGTTTTTCCTCCGCAGGTGCATCCTGTCCCGCCGTCTTCGCGGCGGCTTCCGCGGCCTTTGCTTCCGCCTCCGCTTTGGCTTTTGCCGCAGCCTTTGCCGCCGCTTCGGCTTCCTTCTTCGCCTTTTCCTCCGCCGCCTCGACCTCGACGCGTGCGAGGACCTCTGCGAGATCGGCGCGATCCGCATCCATCATTGCGTCGTGGGTCATCGTCTCCTTGCTCCATGTGGAGATGGCATAGTCCTTGTCCCACACGAGCGTCTTGACGGGGCAGACTTCCACGCACAGATTGCAGTAGAGACACCGCCCGGATTTATGAATATAGTATTGCATGTGACGCTTTTTCTTCGCATCCTGCACGATCGTCAGATCGAGCGCCTTGTTCGGGCACGCGTTCGCGCACATGGAACAGCCGATGCAGACGCGCCAGTCCATCGCGAGGTTGCCCCCGCGGAAATTCTCCGTCATCGGCAGCTTCTCTTCGGGGTAGCAGAACGTCTCCTTTTTCCCCCAGAGATGCTTCCATGTGACGCTCATTCCGGTCAGCAGACCTTTTCCAAACATGTCGGCGCCTCCTTAGACCATCCCAAAGACATACATCGCGACGCCCGTCAAAAAGACGTTGATCATCGAGAGCGGCACAAGTACCTTCCATCCGAAGGTGAGAATCTGATCCACGCGCGTGCGCGGGAACGTCCAGCGGAACCACATGATGAGGAACACCATGACGAGCGCCTTGAGTCCGAACCACACGAAGCCCGGCAGGAAGGAGGGGCCGCTGTAGCCGCCGAGGAAGAACGTCGTCGCGAGAATCGCCGCCGTCAGAAGGTTCGCATACTCGGCGAGGAAGAACAGCGCCCAGCGCATCCCCGAATACTCTGTAAACGGGCCCGCGATGATCTCCGACTCGCCCTCCACGAGGTCAAACGGCGTGCGGTTCGTCTCCGCGACCACCGCAATCAAAAAGATGACGAACGCAAGCGGCTGCACGAAGATGAACCACGCGTTGTGCGCCTGCATCTGCACGATGTCGTCGAGCCTCAGCGATCCCGTCAGCATGACGACGCCGAGCAGCGAAAAGAGCAGCGGCGCTTCGTAGCTGAGCATCTGCCCCACGATGCGCATCCCGCCGATGAACGAATATTTATTGTTGGACGCATAGCCGCCCATGAGGAACGGCAGTACCGCCTGTCCCGACACAGCGAAGAGGAGGAACACCCCGACGTTCACGTCGGCGAGCACCGCGCCCGCATCGAACGGGAAAAAGGCATAGACAAGCGCCGCAGGTACGAAGAGCAGCGCGGGCGAGAGCGCCCACACGACCTTGTCCGCACCTGCGGGCATGATGTCCTCCTTGCTCATGAGTTTGAGCATGTCCGCGATCGGCTGGAGGAGACCAAAGCGACCGCCGACCCTGTTGGGGCCGAGACGCACCTGAATGAACGCGCAGATTTTACGCTCGGCATAGGTAAAGACGATCGCCGCCATCGAGATGATGCCGAGGAGCGCCGCAACGCCGACGACCGTCATGACGAAATCCACGACGAGCGGCACGGGCACGATCGCATAGATGAGTTCACGCATCCACGCTGCCAAAGCGGCAAGCAGAGAAAGTTCCATCATCCCCCTCCTTTCTCAGCAGTCCACTTCGCCCATGATGGGGTCGATGGACGAATACGCGGCGACCGAGTCGCCGATGAGCATCCCGCGGCACATCGCGTCGAGCCCCTGCATATTGACGAACGAGGGGCGGCGAATGTGGATGCGGTAGGGCTTCGGCGTGCCGTCGCTGACGATGTAGAACCCGAGCTCCCCGCGCGTCCCCTCCGTGCGGCTAAAGACCTCGCCCTTGGGCGGCTTCACGACCTTCGGTACCTTGCCCATGAAGTCGCCCTCGGGCAGTCCCTCGATCGCCTGCCGGATGATGCGCGCACTCTGCGCGATCTCCCCGAGCTTCACTTGGTAGCGATCCCAGTTGTCGCCGTGCGCTCCCACGGGAACGTCGAACTCGAACTCATCGTAGACGCTGTAGCCGTCGACCTTGCGCAGGTCGAACGGCAGCCCCGTCGCGCGCAGATTCGGCCCCGTCATGTTGTAACGCAGGGCTTCCTCCATCGTCATCGGGGACGTCCCCACGATGCGGCGGACAAAGATTTCGTTGCCCGTGAGGAGCTTATTGTACTCGTCGAGGAAAATAGGAACCTCGTCGAGGAATGCACGGATCATCGTCACCGCCTCCGGCGTGAGGTCTTCCTTCACCCCGCCGATGCGGATGTAGTGAAACGTCTGACGCGCGCCGCAGACGAGGTTAAAGATGTCGAGAATCTTCTCGCGGTCGCGGAAACAGTAGAGCATCCCCGTCGACGCGCCGAGATCGTTCGCGAGCGTCCCGATGAAGATGAGATGACTGTTGATGCGGTTCAGCTCCGCCATAATGACGCGGATGTACTCCGCGCGCCGCGTCGTCTCGATGCCCGCCAGCTCTTCAACTGCGAGCGCATAGCCGAAATTATTGTTCATCGAGGACACATAGTCGAGCCGATCCGTATAGGGCAGCCCTTGGATGTACGTCCTGTCCTCAAGCAGTTTTTCAATCCCGCGGTGGAGATAGCCCATGACGGGCGTCGCCTTTAGGATGCGCTCGCCGTCTAGCTCGAGCTGCACCTGCAGGACGCCGTGCGTCGAGGGGTGCTGCGGTCCCATGTTGAGCGTATAGGTCTCCGTTCTCGGCATCACGGCGCCTCCTTTCGAATGCGCGGAATCTCGGGCGGCGGAGGGGCCTTGAAATCCTTGCGCAGCGGATGTCCCGCGAAATTCTCGGGCAGGAACACGCGCCGCAGGTCGGGATGCCCCGTGAAGGCAATGCCCATGAGATCATAGACCTCGCGCTCTTCGAACTCCGCGCCCGGGAACACCGCCGTCGCGGACGGCACGCGCGGCGCATCGTGCGGGAGCGTGACCTTCACCGTCAGCCAATGCTCCGATGCGGGCGCAAAGAGATGATAGACCGTCTCGAAGCGATCCTTCCAATCGACCGCCGTCAGATTTTCAAGGCGCGTAAAAGCGAGCGCCGCATCGCTGCGCAAATAGGTCAAAAACGATATGAGTTCATCCGCGCCGATATAGACGGCGGGACGCGCCGCTTCCGCGTCGTACTCCGCCGCAGGAAATTGCTCCTTGATTGCCGCAAGCATTTCGGCGGGTGCATATTCTTTTCTCATGCCGTCACCGCCGCTTTCTCCTTCGCCGCCCATGCCGCGCGCTCTGCCGCGACGCGTTCGGGATGCAGAATTTTTTCCCGCAGCTTCAGCATCCCGTCCATCAGCGCCTCTGGACGCGGCGGACAGCCCGGGATGTAGACGTCCACGGGCAGGATGTCGTCGATGCCCGGGACGACGGAATACGAGTCGGCGAAAGGGCCGCCCGCAATCGTGCACGCGCCCATCGCGATGACGTATTTCGGCTCGGGCATCTGCTCGTAGAGCCGCACGATCGGCTCCGCCATCTTCCACGTCAGCGTCCCCGCCACAATGAGCAGATCCGCCTGCCGCGGGCAGGGACGGAACACCTCGTAGCCGAAGCGCGCGAGGTCGAACCGCGCCGTCGCCGTGCTCATCATCTCGATCGCACAGCAGGCAAGCCCCGAGGACAGCGGCCAGATGGAGCTTGCGTGCGCCCAGCGAAATAATTGATCGATTTTTACAACAAATACATTGTGCCGCAGCGATTCCGGTACACGCTCCGCTATCTCCATGTCAGATCCCCCTTTCGCCACGCATAGCCGAGGCCAAGCGCAAGAATGCCGACGAATACGAACATCTCTGCGAGTGCAAACGCCCCGATCATCCGGAACTCAACCGCCCACGGATAGAGGAATACCGTCTCGATATCAAACACGATGAACAGCAGCGCATAGAGGAAATATCCCGCGCGGAACTGCACATACGGCGACCCGACCGGATCGACGCCGCACTCATACGGAATGTACTTCTGCGGCGACGGACGGCGCGGCTGCAAGAGGAACGCAGGCCCGAGCGCCATCACGGGAAACGCGAGCGCCACCAAGAGGAACACCAACAGACTCCCATACTCTCCCATACACAGAGCCTCCTTGTATTAAGATATAGAATAAATACATAGGAAAAACAAATAATCACAAACAATAGACAATAGGTAAAAAATTATGCTGAAACCGTTCATTCTAAATCAAATTTATAACAGGCGGCTACAGCAATAAAGTCTATGTATAATATACCGAAAAAAAGCTATATTGACAAGGATAATTCACGAGGAAAGTATTATTTATAATGAATCTCATTCATGTATATTAACTGTGTAAATATTCCTTCACAAACGTTATTTCGTCATAAATCGTTAAGAGGAGTGCATAAGTCGATACAATCACAAAGATGTACATGCCAAATCCGCACAGAACGACTTGTTGAGCCGCAAACGATGTGCCGTTTGGTATCCGCCGCAGCCATTTTTAAGCCCCGCTTTTTTGGCAAGGCGGATGCCGAAGCGGCATTAAACATATCCGAGGGGATATATTTCCCCATAAGCCGTGCAGCTCTTACAATAAAAAAGGCTTACCGTACGAATATGTTAAACCATATTCGTACGGCAGCCCCGCTTCAATTTTTATTTATGCATCCAATGCCTTTCGCATGTCGGCGATGAGTCGGATGCCGCCGTCAATATCGCCCTCGATGATGCGCTTCACGACCGCGCTGCCGACAATGACGCCGTCCGCCTGCCTGGCAGCGCGCACCGCGGCGTCAGGCGTACCGATGCCGAACCCGATCGCGAGCGGCACATTCGTATAGCGGCGCGCCGCCGCGCAGACGCGCCCGATGACGGAGTAATCGATCTCCTTTACCCCCGTGACGCCGTAGTTCGAGACGCAGTAGACGAACCCCGCCGCGTCCCTGCACGTCTCCTCCATGCGCTCCTCGGTCGTGCCGGGCGTGATGAACTCGGTCAGCGTGAAATCATGCGCCGCACAGACCGCGCGCATCTCTTCGGACTCCTCGTGCGGAACGTCGGGGAGAATCACGCCGTCCATGCCCGCCGCGCCGAAATCCGTGACGAACTTTTCAAAGCCGTAATGCTGCACCATATTGATATAGCCCATGCCGATGAGCGGGATCTCGGAATGTTTCCGAATCTCCTTGACAATATCGAGTGCCTTTTTCAGCGTCATGCCCTGCTTGAGCGCCATAACGCTCGCCTCCTGGATGACGGGACCGTCCGCCATCGGATCGGAGAACGGCAGACCGAGCTCGATCACATCCGCGCCCGCTTCCTCCGCACGGCGCACGATGTCGACGGTTTCCTCCGCATTCGGGCAGCCCGCCGTGATGTAGATATAGAGGCCCTTGCGCCCCTCTTTGCGCAGCTTCGCCAGTTTTTCATTCAGACGCTTGCTCATGCGATGTCCTCCCCCAGCTCCTTTGCAACCATCTGGACGTCCTTATCGCCGCGTCCCGAGAGACAGACAACGACGTTCTCGCCCGCCTTCGTCTGTGGCATCAGCGTCTCGAGATAGGCGAGCGCATGCGAGCTTTCGAGCGCAGGGATGATGCCCTCGATGCGCGAGAGCCTTTGGAACGCCGCGAGCGCCTGTGCATCCGTCACGGAGACGTAGGTCACGATACCTTGATCCTTGAAAAAGGAATGCTCGGGGCCGACGCCCGGGTAGTCCAGCCCCGCCGAGATGCTGTACGCCTCAACGACCTGTCCGTCATCGTCCTGGAGGAGGTAGCTGTATGCGCCGTGCAGGATGCCGGGTGTGCCAGCGCCGCTGAGCGTCTTAGCGTTGTCGCCGTCCGCATCGCCGCGTCCGCCGCCCTCCACGCAGAACTTCTTCACATCCGTGTCGCCCCGGAAATCATAGAACGTCCCGATGGCGTTGCTGCCGCCGCCGATGCACGCGACGAGGTAGTCGGGCTTTGCATCGAACGCCTCCGCCGACTGCGCGCGGATCTCCTCGCCGATGATCTTTTGGAAATCGCGCACCATCTCCGGATAGGGGTACGGCCCCACGGCAGAGCCGATGACATAGTAGGTGTCCGTGATGTTCGTCGCCCAGTAGCGGATCGCCTCGCTCGTCGCGTCCTTCAGCGTGCCCGTGCCGCTCGAGACGGGAATAACCGTTGCCCCGAGGAGACGCATACGGAACACATTGAGCCGCTGACGCTCCACGTCGAGTGCGCCCATGAAGATGTGACACTCCATGCCAAAGAGCGCCGCCACCGTCGCCGTCGCGACGCCGTGCTGCCCCGCGCCCGTCTCCGCGACGATGCGCTTCTTGCCCATGCGCTGTGCGAGGAGCGCCTGACCGAGCGCGTTGTTGATCTTGTGCGCGCCCGTGTGCAGCAGATCCTCACGTTTGAGGTAGATGTTCGCTTTGCCGTAATGCTTCGTCAGACGCTCTGCGAAATAAAGATTCGTCGGACGCCCCGCGTAGTTCGTCAAATATTTCCGGAACTCGGCGCGAAATTCCGCGTCCTCGCGGTATTTCAAATACGCTTCTTCCAGCTCGTTCAGCGCGGGCATCACGATCTCGGGCACATATTGTCCGCCGTATGCACCGAATCTTCCCTTTTTACTCATAGCTCATGCTCCTTTGTCCCCAATGTGCTCAGTTCTTTCGCAAATGCCCCGACATCCGCCGCCTTTACCAGTCCCTCGCCGACGAGCACGCCGCGGCAGCCCGCATCACGCACTCGTGCGGCGTCCTCCACGGTGAAAATGCCGCTCTCGCTGATCAGCGTGCGTGCCGTATCCGCGTACGGGAGGAGGTCGATCGTCGTCTGCACGCTCGTCTCGAACGTCACGAGGTTGCGGTTGTTGATGCCGATGAACTCCGCGGGCGTTGCCTGTGCCGCCGCGAGATCCGCGCGGTCATGCACCTCGACGAGTGCGTCCATGCCGAGACTCCACGTGAGAAAGAGCAGTTCCTTCAGTGCCGCGGGCGTCAGGATGCGCACGATGAGGAGCACGGCGTCCGCCCCGAGCGCCCTTGCTTCATATACTTGATAAGGGTCGATGATGAAGTCCTTGCGCAGGAGCGGCGTATCGACGCGCGCGCGCACGGCGGCAAAATCCGCGTTGCTCCCGAGGAAATGCGGGTCGGTATGCACCGAGAGCACCGCCGCCCCCGCCGCCGCGTACGTCTCGGCGAGCTCCGTCACCGTATGCGCCGTCGTCAGGCGTCCCTTTGCGGGCGACTGTAATTTGCACTCGGCAATCAGCCCCCACCCGTGCCGGCGAAAATGCTCCGCCATACGGAACGTCCCGCACTTTATATCTTTCTTGAGCGTTTCGAGCGGCACATCGCGCTTTGCCGCCGCGACGATCCCGCGTTTTTTTTCGACAATCTCAGCCAATAGGTCACGCATGAACGCACCTCCTCTGCGAATCTTCCGAAGCGCGCCGCGCGGCGCGCCCTTCTATCTTAGTGGAGTTGCGCATATTTGTCAATCATGCCCACGGGATCCGGACGCGCCCGCGCGTACCGCCGCCATGAACACTGCGATTTTTGCGATAGATTTCTCCCCGTTCTCCTCCAGACCGCCCGACACGTCGAGACCGAACGGATGAAAGATCTCGATCGCCGCGCGCGCATTCTCCGCTGTGAGCCCGCCCGCGATGAGGACGGGCTTTGTCACGCGCGCGATCTCACGCGCGGCATCCTCCCACGCGAACGCCGCGCCCGTTCCGCCCGCCGCCCCCGGCGCGTAGCTGTCCACGAGGATGATCTCGGCGGGATAGGCGTTCGCCGCGTCCGCGTCGAAGTCGTCGCCGCAGCGGTACGCCTTGATGACGGGACGCTCCACCCGGCGCGCCGTCTCCGCAGGTTCATGCCCGTGAAGCTGCACATAGTCCAGCCCGCAGTACGCGGCGATCTCGTTCATCTCCGCGGGGTCGGCATCGACAAAGACGCCGACCTTCTTCACCACGTCCACCGCCGCGCAGATCGAGCGCGCATCTTTGGGCGTTATATACCGCCTGCTCTCCCGCGCAAAAATAAATCCGATGTAATCCGCCCCCGCATCACGCGCCGCGTACGCCGCCGCAATCGTCTTCATCCCGCACATTTTGACCCGCATCGCAATCTCCTCCTGTCGTCCCCATCTTAAAGGTGTCCGGCACATTTGTCAAACAGGGGCGCCCCGTAACATACGGCGGCAATGATATGAAAAGGATTTCCATAGAAAAACGGGGGCACTGCATAAAGAATATGCAGTGCCCCCGCAGCCGGGCGTTCTTGGAAGGATTATTTCTTCACCGGCATATCACGCATCGGCGGGAAGTCCGGCCGATCCGACTTCAGCATATTCTTATCGACGCCGAACTCATCAGCAATCTCTCCCCAGCCCTTATTGTCCTTCTTTTGGTTCAGCACGGACACGATATCCTTGTGTGCGGCTTTCGCAATCACACCTGCCATCTCGATGTCATGCGGCTCATAGCCCTTCTGCAGAAGGTCGCGCGCCGTATTTTCATCTACATCGCCGCGCATACTGATGTGCAGTACCGCCATGTCCATTAGTCCCGCTTGGAGCTGTTTATCCGTGATGCCGAGGGTGTCGACGATCTGCGGCCAGTCCTTCCCCTTTGCCTTCATCTGCATAATACTCGGGAACGGTTTTCCGGAGAGCTTTGCAAGCATCGCTCCCTGCCCGATGTCAAAGAGATCCGTCTTCTTCGCAATCTCCTGCTTGACTTCCGTTTCACTGACGCCAAAGACCTCCGAAACATATTTTGCCTGCTCATCCACAGACATTTGAACCTGGGGGTGTTTGTCCATCTTCATCTCTGTCTGCTGCGTCGGCATTCCATGCCCCCCTTGTTCGGTACTGTTCGCGTACGCGAGCGAGCCGAAACTTGCGCTGAGAATCGCAGCGCCGAGCGTCATGCCAATCAAGTTTTTTCTTACAGATCTCTTCATCATAAACCACACCTTTCTGCGGAAATCTCCGATGGGATCGAAGGATCTCCGTCATTCCTTGTATGGTATTAGTATAGAAACCTGTTGTTAAGGGCGCTTGAAGGGGGCATTAAACTTTAATTGAACGCCTGCGCCGCATCATTGCCGTTCCATATCCTCCGCGAGGGCATCCATCGCCCGCTCGCGCGAGATGATGCCATGCGCGTTCCAGATCATCGAGTCCACCTCGAGCATATGCCCCGCGCGCACGGCGGGCACGCTCTGCCACAGGGGATCGAGCCGCATCGCCGCAAATCGTTTTTTCGCAATCGCACTGCTCTGTCTGCTGCTCGGGCCGAATCCCGCGCTGATGAGCAGGTAATCCGTTTGCAGCTCGGGCAGGAGCTCGAGCGAGATCGCGTTGTTCTGCTCGTTCCCGTCGATGTCGATCACCATCTGCGGCGGGCGCAGGTTCAGCAGCTCGTACATGAACCTGTTGATGTCGTTCGTCGCATACGGATAGAGCCGCACTTCCTTGTTCATGATGCGCAGGAGCGCGACCGTCGCATCGCCGATATGCCCCTTGATGCGGATGCGGTCGCGCTTTGCCGTATCGTAAAATTGCCGCAGGCGCGCCTCGCCGTCCGCGGGACGCGCGAGGACGAGCGAGAGCGCGAGCAGGGTACGCTCGTAGTCGCGCAGGTCAAATGCCGCGACGGGCGCGATCTTCGAGAGGTCGTCGTAAACTCCCTTGCCGAAGCTGTCGCGCATGACGATGAGATCGGGCTTCGCCGCCTGCACCTGCTCAAGGTTGATCGTCTTGTTCTCGTCGTTGATGCTGATGCGCATGACGCCGCACGCCGCGAGCTCCTCATGCAGATAGTACGCAGGGAAATCGTAGGCGGCGGCCATGGGCGCGTCGAGCGCGAGCATGGGATCCTCAAGGCGGATGCAGACGATACGCAGGGGCGCATCCGGCAGTACGGTCTCGCCGAATTTATGCTTCAGGATGCGTTTTCCGTCCTCTTCGCGATAGAGCTTTTCCGCCGCCTTGCGTTTCTCCGCGAGACGCGCGGCAAACTCCGCGTCGATCGCCGCCGGCGTATCCGCGCGCAGAACGGCGGGGTCGAATCGGCGTAGTTTTTTCACCGTCTCCTGCGCTTTCTCCGACTTCTCCCTGCGGATGTCGCCCCGATCGCACCCCGCCGCGCCCAAGAGGAAGGCGAAACACAGCCCCGCGGCGAGCAGTCTGTGCGCGCGCATCATACCCCATGTTCCCCGGCATCCATGAAATACGGGATGCACAGCGGCCGCCCGCCGCGCGGGTCACTCATGATCTCCGCGTCGATGCCGAACACGTCGCGCAGCATCTCCCGGTGGAACACCTCCGCGGGCGTGCCGCAGTAGAGAATCGCCCCTTTGCACATGCCCACGAGATAGTCCGCGTACCGCGCCGCTTGGTTCAGCTCATGCAGTACCATGACGACCGTCTTGCCGTACGCCTCGTTCAGATGCTTCACGAGGCGCAGCACCTCCATCTGATGCGCCACGTCGAGGAAGCTCGTCGGCTCGTCGAGGAACAAGATCTCCGTATCCTGCGCGATCGCCATCGCGATCCACGCGCGCTGACGCTGCCCGCCCGACATCGCGCCGATGGGACGCTGCGCAAACGCCGTCATATCCGTCTCGGCGAGTGCCCAGTCGATCATCTCCGCGTCCTTCTTCGTCGTCCGTGAGAAAAATGAGGTCTTGTGCGGCGCGCGCCCATAGGAGACGAGCTCGCGCACGGTCAGTCCCTCGGGCGCGGTCGGGTTCTGCGGCAGGATCGCGATCGTCTTTGCCAGTTCCCGCGGATTCGCCGTGTGGACGTCCGCCCCGCCCAAAAGCACGCGTCCGCCGAGCGGCGCCTGGATGCGGCAGACGGTCTTGAGTAAGGTGGATTTCCCGCAGCCGTTCGCACCGATGAGCGCTGTGATCTTCCCCTCGGGAATCTCAAGGGACAAATCCTCTATGATAACGGCGGTATCGTAGCCCGCCTTTAGATGTTCTATCGTTAGTTTCATGCGATTTCACCTCCGCGCTCAGCCCTTGGCGCGCGCCAGGACAAATAGGAAATACGGCGCGCCGACGAGCGCGACCACGATGCCGAGCAGCATCTCCTCGGGCGCAATCACGACGCGCGCCGCCCAGTCCGCCGATACCACGAGCAGTGCGCCGACGAGCGCCGTCATGGGGATGCTGCGCGCGTGCTGCACACCGACGAGCCGCCGCGCGATGTGCGGGCAGAGCAGTCCCACAAAGCCGATGCTCCCGCCGATCGCCACGCACGACGCCGCGAGCGCGACCGCCGCCATCAGGTACACGAATCGCGCGCGGTTGATGGGAACGCCGAGCCCGATTGCCGTCTCGTCCGAGAGTGCGAGCACATCGAGATCCGTGCGCCGCACATAGAAGAAGAGCGTCAGGAAGAGGACAATCGGAGCAAGCAGAGCGGCGTGGCTCCATGTGCTGCCAAAGATGCTGCCGATGATCCACGTATTGACCTGACTGAATTTCTCAGGGTTCAGCCGCACGATCAGCATCATCTCGACGGCATGGATGCCCGCCGTCAGCGAGATGCCCATGAGGACGAGCGTATGCGTCGAGAGCGTATGCCCCCGCTCATAGCTCATGCGGTAGATGAATACCGCCGCGAGCGCCGCGCCCACGGTTGCAACAAGCGGCTGCACCCAGAGCGACGCGCTCCCCGCCGTGTCCGAAAAATAGACCAAGAGGAGAATCGCAAAGCCCGCGCCCGCATTCACGCCGAGGAGGCTCGGGCTTGCGAGCTCGTTGCGCGAGATCGTCTGAAAGACCGCGCCCGAGACCGCCAGTCCCGCGCCGATGACGACGGCGAGCACCGACCGCACCATGCGGAAGTCGAACACCGTCAGATTTTCCTCGGGCGTCCCGCCGCCGAGCAGGATGCGCGCGATGTCGCCGTATCCGAGCTCCGTAAATCCCGAACCGAGATGCACAACGAACATCACGGCGAGGAGCGCCGTGCCGCACAGACTGTACAGATAAAAACGCTTTTGCAGTACGCTCATCGCCTGTTCCTCCCCCTGCGAATCAAATAGAGGAAGAACGGCACGCCGATGAGCGCCGTCACCGCGCCGAGCGGCGTCTCGAACGGCGGATGAATCGTCCGCGCCGCGATGTCCGCGAGCGTGACGAGGAGCGCTCCGGAGAGCGCCGAGACGGGGATCACCTTGCGATAGTCGATGCCTACAATTTTGCGCGCGATATGCGGCGTCACGAGCCCGACGAAGCCCACGGGACCCGCGACCGCGACCGCAGAGCCGGCGAGCAGGAGCACCGTCACGCCCGCGACGAGGCGAATGCGCCCGATCTTGCTCCCAAGCCCGACGGCGACCTCCTCACCGAACGAGAGCAGCGTCACCGAGCGCGCAATGCTCATCGCAAGCGCAAGCCCCGCGGTCGTCCACGGCAGGAGAAAGAGCGCCTGCTCCATGCGCACGCCGCTGATGCCGCCCGCCGTCCAATACGAGAGATCCTGCGCCACCTCGAAATACACCGTCATCGCCTGCGTCACCGCGCCGAACACCGCGCCGATCGCCGTCCCCGCGAGCGCGAGAAAGACGGAACCGCGCCCCGCGCCCTTTGCCTGCGCGAGGAAAAAGATGGCGAGCGTCGCAAGCCCCGCCCCAGCAAGCGAAAAGAGGAGCGATAAACTCAGTCCCCCCTGCGGAAAGAGAATCATAAAGACGGCAAGCCCGAAGCCCGCCCCGGCGTTGATGCCGAGGATGGAGGGGCTCGCCATCGGGTTGTTCGTCACGCCCTGCATCAGCGCGCCCGCAACCGCAAAGCTCGCACCACACAGGAGCGCCGCGAGGAGTCGCGGCAGACGCAGCGTCCGAACGATCATCTCCTGCACGTTCGCCGGATCGTACGCCGTGAACGACCGGAAAATCGTCGCAACAGACACATCCTGTGCGCCGATATAGAGCGATGCGAGACACGCCGCGAAGAGTCCGGCGCAGAGCAAGAGCGCGAGCGCGAGCACAGGAGATGCGCCGCCGACCGCCCGCACCGGAGCCGTGTTGCCTTCCATAGTACCCCCTTTGACGATATGCACGGCATTATGATGCGCGCATAAACGACGAGAGGCACGGCGACGCCGTGCCCCCACCGAGCGCGCATGATACGCCGGTCATCATGGAAAAGATATGATGCTGTCCCGGCGTCCTATGTTAGAACTCCGCCGTCATGGAGAGCATGAATGTGCGCGGCGCGCCGAGATACGCGGCGTTCCGGTCGAGCACATGCCAGTAGTTGCGGTTGAACACGTTGTAGACATCCGCCCGAACGGTCACGGGCGTATCGCCCGCCTTGAACCGATAGCGCGCCCCCACATCGAACCGCGCCCACGGCGATACCTTGAGCGTATTTGCGGGATTTGCATAGGTCGCGGAGTTGTACGTCATACGTGCCGAGAGGGAGAGCCCGTCCACACCGTGAATATCCTGCTCGAGTCCGAGCACCGCCGTCATGCGCGGACTGCCCTCCTGAATCCGCCCCTCGTTCTTGCCGCCCGTTGTCTTTTCATAGCGCGCGTTCAGCCATGTGATGCCGCCCGTGAGCCGTGTCCCCGCCTTCGGCTCGCCGAAGAACGTCCACTCGATCCCGCGATTGCGCACCTCGCCGTCCGAGGAGACAATATGCGTCACATCGTCTTCAATCGATGCCGCATTTGTAATAGAGAACGCACTGAGCGTCGTCGCAATCTTGCCGAGGTCGAACTTCGCCCCGACTTCATACTGCTTTGCGACAAAGGGCTTTAACATGTCCCCCTTGTTGGCGGCAGTGTTGGACGTAACCTCATCGCCGTCCTTGAGCCCCTGAATATAGTTTGCATAGATCGCGACCTTATCATTCAATTTATGTACGAGCGCAAACGCAGGCGAGAACTTCGACTCGTCGTAACTCCTCGCCCCCGTGTACGTCTTTCCCTTCCCATCCAGATAGGTCTTTACAATGATCTGCTGCAGCCGCCCGCCGACGATGAATGTCCAGCGCCCGTCCTTCGTACTCATGACATCGGAGAGCGCAATACTGCGCAGCGTCTCCGAATCGTTCAGCGGCAGACGCTTTGTCAAGGAGCCGAGATAGCTCCCGAGATCCTTCCACTGCGGCGCATAGAGATTCGTATCGTAGCGTTTTGAGGCGAGAGCATTTTGGAACATATACCTATCGTAGTGCATGACACTTCCCGCAAGCGTCACCTCATGATTTACGATGCCCGTCTCAAATTTGCCCTTCAGACCGATCTCCGCACTCTTTGACTTATTGATCTGATTGTTGTACTGGTGTCTCACATTCATGGTGCCGCTGACATCTTTCAAAAACACCTGACTGCTCAGCGTATCCTGATGCGTGATGCGCATACCGAACGCCGCGTAGCCTGTGAGGTTCTTGTCAATATCGTATTCACTGCGAATAACGCCAAATTTCTCAATGACCTTGCGGAACGTGCCGGGCGCGCCAAAATTCGAGTTGATATCGACGCGCGGGAATCCGGTGAAGTTCTTCACGCTGCTCCCTTCGATTTGCAGACGATACTGCGCATTCTCCACGCGGTTGCTGATGATCCCTGCGTCAAACGTCGTGCGGCTGCGGTCGGTATTGTAGTCGAGTCCGATAAAGCCCGTCTGCGTCTTAATGCGTTCGCGGTCATACTGCCCATCGCCGTTGTTGTGGAGAAGATTGACGCGCACGCCGAGCTTATTGTCTGCGGAGCGACGGCTGATGTCGATGTGCTGCGTGAACTGCCCCCGGTTGCCATAGGAAAGCGTCACGCTTGCCTTGTTCCCCTCCGCACGCTTCGTGACGAAGTTGACCGTGCCGCCGATCGATCCGTTCGGCGCCATGCCGCTGAGGAGCGCTCCGACGCCCTTTAAGACTTCGACGCGATCCACATACTCGATGCCGCCGTAAAAACGCGGCGCGACGCCGTAGAGTCCGTTGAGCTGCGTGTCCTGCTGCTGTGCCTTGAACCCGCGGATCATCCACGCCTGCGACACCGACGAGAGCGTCAGATCGGAGACCGACGGATCATTCGCGATCACGTCGACGACGGAGTTTGCCTGTTGGTTCTCGATCATTTGACTGTTGAACGTCGTCACGTTGAACGGGACGTCCATGAAGTCGCGCTCGCCGAGCACACCGAGATGGCTCGTGCGTGCAATTTGACCTCCTGCATAGGCGGACGGCTGTCCACTTTCTCCGGATGCCGCCGTCTCGTGTGCCCCGACAACCTCAACTTCCTCGAGGTCGTAGACCTCCGGCTCATCCGCCGCCGCAAACGCCGTCATCGGCAATGCGGCAATCGCCGTCATGAGTGCGAGGCGGATGCTGCTCTTTAATCTTTTCGTCTCGTAACGCACGGGTATTCCCTCCCCTGACTCTATTCCCAAATTTTCCCAAAAATTTCCCAAGACCTTCTTTCCAAGAAGGAGCATAAACGTTTATCGCAGTATCCCCGCTTATTTAAGATTGAACCTAACCGGTATCCTCGTATAGGCGGAAACCGGCTCGCCTTCTTCGTTCTGGGCAGGTGAAAACGGCGTGTTATAGATCGCCGCGATCGCCGCCTGATCCATCTCCGGATAGCCCGAGGACTGCTCTGCTGTTGCGTCCTGCACGCTGCCGCCCGCCGTCACAACGAACCGGACAACGACGACGCCCGTAATTCCCTGACTGCGAAGTGACTCCGGATAGACCGGTTGAGGCGTTGAAAGATTGCGCGGAGGTACTTTCGGTCGTTTTGACGATTGCGAGTTTCCCGCAGGGGCATTGCTGTCGCTCCCACCGCCGTTGTTCGCATTGCTGCTCGCCGGCGCATTGTTCGCTCCCGTATCCGTCGACGAGGTGCTGCTCGCGTTCGTATTCGCCGCTGCGCTCTGCCGCGGCATCTCGCGCGGCTGCTCCTGCTGCGGCTGCGGTTCGGGCTCCTTCTTCGGCTTTTCGAATTGGATGTCGTCAATGCTCGGCGGCGGTGGAGGCGGCGCCGCTGCCTGTGCCGCCGCTGCCGGCGCGCTTGCAGGAGCGGCGGTATCATAGATCTCCACTTCGATCGGACGCTTTTCCGGCGGTGCCGCCACGGCAAACAAGCCCATTGCCGCTGCCGCAATCAACAGACAAAAATGAATCCCGATGGATGCGCTCCACGAGATAACTTTTTCTTTCCCCGCTATATCCATAGCTCCACCCCCATAAAATGACAGACTTATCTCATAATGAGAAACACTATCACTTTTAACGTGGTCATAATACCACATAATTACATCTTTTGCTAATTAAAAATAAAAAGGAGCGACCGCCCCATGTTCAATCAGTCGCTCCGTAATCATTTTATATGCCGTGCCCTTTAATTGAGCACGATCTTGCTGAAATCCGCCGTCTCGAGCAGATAGTCGTCGATCGATTTCAGCAGCGACAGTCGGTTCTCCTTGATGCGCTCGTCCTGATCCATGACCATAACGGCGTCAAAGAACGCAGCGATGGCAGCGGCAAGACGGCGTTCTACCGCTAGTGTCCCATCATCGTCGCTCCCGGACGCGCGCAACTCCACTGCAGTTTCATATGCCGCCAGCAAGATACGTTCCTCATCCGCCGCAAAGAGCGCAGAATCCACAGCGCCCGTGGACGCACTGCGCGCAATGTTGCCCACACGGACGAAGGACTGCACGATCGCCGCCGCATCGTCCGCCGCGAGCAGACGCTCCACATAGGCGGCACGCACCGGCACATCCGCAACGGCATCCACATCGCTGAGCACGGCCTCCTGCACATCATAACGCACGCCGCGCTCCGTGAGGACATTCTTCAGACGCAGCCGGATGAACTCCGCAACATCGACCTGCATCTTGCTCCGCGCCGCGTCGTCCAAATCATAAAGATCGCACGCCTCGTCCACGAGATCCGAGAGGAGGATACCGCTCTCATGCAGGATCAGCATATTGACAAGCCCAAGCGCCTGACGGCGCAGACCGAACGGATCCTGCGACCCCGTCGGGATCTTGCCGCGGCTGAACGTGCCGACAATGTTGTCGATCTTATCCGCAACGCTGAGTGCAAAGCCGAGATCGCTCTCCGGCAGCGCATCTCCCGCGAAGCGCGGCATATACTGCTCGTCGATGGCGCGCGCGACCTCCGGCTTCTCGCCGTCGAGGAGAGCGTATTCGCGCCCCATGATCCCCTGCAGCTCGGTGAACTCCGTGACCATGCCCGTTACAAGATCCGCCTTCGACAGCTCCGCCGCGCGGCGTACATCCGCCGCCATCGTCTCATATGCTGCGTCGTCGCCCGCGGTCATATCCTCGACAACCGACGCCGCCAGTTGTGCAAGGCGTTCCGTCTTTTCATACATCGAGCCGAGCCCCTGCTGGAACACGACTGTGTGCAGCTTCTCGCGATGCTCCGCGAGCGATTTCTTCCGATCCTCGTCAAAGAAGAACTGCGCGTCCGCGAGCCGCGCGCGCAGGACACGCTCATTCCCGTGCGCCACTACGTCAAGGTACTCTCTGCCGCCGTTGCGCACAGTGATAAAGACGGGCAGGAGACTGCCGTCCGCCGCCTTCACCGGGAAATACCGCTGATGGTCGCGCATCGGGGTAATGACCGCCTCGGCGGGCAGCGCGAGGTATTTCTCCTCAAACGATCCGCTGAGCGCTGTCGGGTATTCCACGAGGTACAGCACCTCCTCGAGGAGGTCGGGCGTGATCTCCGCCGTGCCGCCGCACGCCTTTGCCACATCTGCAATCTGCGCAGAGATCATCGTACGCCGCCGCACGGGATCCGCGATGATGTACGCCGCTTCGCACGCCGTCTCGTAATCCGCCGCACAGGAAATCGTAAAGTCCTCCGGCGCGAGCGTCCGATGCCCGCGCGAACGGTTGCCGCTCGTCACTTCGGCAAGTGTAAACGGTACGACGTCCGTGCCGTAGAGCGCGACGATCCAACGAATTGGGCGGATGAAGCGGAAGTCGAGATCGCCCCACCGCATACTGTTCGGCAGGGGAATCGCACGAATGAGCGCGGGCAGGAGTTCCTTTAGAATCTCCGCCGTCGGCGCGCCCGTTTCGTGCACTGCCGCATAGACGTAGCCGTCGCGGCGGATGAGAGCCTCGGGCGCGACGTGCTGTCCGCGCGCGAACCCCGCGCCCGCCTTGGTCGGATTGCCGTCCGCATCAAAAGCGATGGAGATCGCGGGTCCGCGCGTCTCCGTACTGACATCCGCCTGCCGCTCCGCCGCACCCGTCACGATGAGCGCCATGCGGCGCGGCGTGCCGAGCGTACGAATCTCGTCATAGGAAATACGATGTTCTGTGAGCATTTCGGCCCCAAGACGCTTCATCTCACGCAGAAGGTTCGGCATCGCATGTGCGGGAATCTCTTCCGTCCCGATTTCAAGCAGCAAATCTTTCTTCATGCCTTCGCCCCCTTCTTCAGCATCGGATAGCCGAGCGCCTCACGCTGTGCCAGATACGCCTCGGCGCAAAGCCGCGCGAGTTTCCGCACGCGCCCGATGAACGCCGTACGCTGCGACACGCTGATGGCACCGCGCGCGTCGAGCAGGTTGAACGTATGCGAGCATTTCAGCACATAGTCGTGCGCCGGATGCACATGCCCCGCGCCGATAACGCGCACCGCCTCCGCCTCGTACTTATCGAACAGCTCAAAGAGCAGATCTTCATCCGAGAGATCAAATGCATAGGTCGACTGCTCGAACTCATTCTGCCGAAATACGTCGCCGTAGGTCACATCGTCCGTCCATGCGATATCATAGACGTTCTCCACGCCCTGAATATACATCGCAAGGCGCTCGAGTCCGTAGGTGATCTCCACCGAGACGGGCTTCACATCGTGACTGCCGACCTGCTGGAAATAGGTGAACTGCGTGATCTCCATGCCGTCCAGCCAGACCTCCCAGCCGAGCCCCCACGCGCCGAGCGTCGGTGACTCCCAGTTGTCCTCGACGAACCGGATGTCATGCTCCTCGGCGCGGATGCCGAGCCGTGCAAGACTTTCAAGATAAAGCTCCTGAATGTTGTCCGGCGAGGGTTTCATGATGACCTGGAACTGATGATGCTGATAGAGACGGTTCGGGTTATCCCCATAGCGCCCGTCCGCGGGGCGGCGCGACGGCTCGACATAGGCGACATTCCACGGCTCGGGGCCGAGCACGCGCAGGAACGTCCACGGACTCATCGTTCCCGCGCCCTTCTCCACGTCGTACGGCTGCGCAAGGATGCAGCCCTGCCCCGACCAAAACTCCTGCAGTGCGAGGATAACCTCTTGGAATTTCATACAAACAACTCCTCCAATAAAAAACCGCGATCCTTCATAGAATGCGCGGTTTCACTCCCGTCAAATAACTATTTGAAATTCTCCTCCAAACTTTGAAGAATCTTCGACTGTCTGTCGTTCACGGGCTTTTCCCAACGTCCCTCATAGGCGGCGTTATCGCCGGGAAGCAGTGCACAGACGATGATCAGTATGATGAACATCACCACCGCCGTACCGATGATCTTGCGCTGGCGGGAACTGCGCTGCTGCTTCACACGTTGAAGCCCGCGCTCGAGTTCCTTGTTTTTCTCCGCTCTCGTCTTTCCCATGATGCACCGCCTCCTGCCCATTAGGAAATTCTGCTAAAAGAGACTTTGCTCCTCATACACCGGCTGCCGCATCTGATCATAGCAATACAGCGTCGCAAGCGTATCGGCGAGAGCTCCGTGCGCCTCGGTCGTCCCCCAGTTGTAGCGGTAGTACTCCGCGCACTCCGTGAGCTTCCACCAGCGATAGCCGCCGCGCCGGGCATCCGGCACCTTGCGCATCTCCGAGAACGCAAGCATCACATCGTGCCGGTTTGGATTCGTGATGCGGATGCCTGACT
Source organism: Selenomonas sp. FOBRC9 (assembly GCF_000287655.1). Taxonomy (NCBI): domain Bacteria; kingdom Bacillati; phylum Bacillota; class Negativicutes; order Selenomonadales; family Selenomonadaceae; genus Selenomonas; species Selenomonas sp. FOBRC9. The sequence goes on along the minus strand of NZ_ALJR01000012.1, from coordinate 78,190 downwards.
GCCCCAGCAGACGAATGTCAAACTCAATGTTATAGCCGACAAGCAGCGTCTCCGGATCGTTGAAAAGCCGTTCCAGCTCCGCCCGGTGCGTGAGAATCGGCGCACAATCCGCCACCATCGCGGGCGAAATGCGGTTCACCTTCTCCGCGTCCGGCCACTCCTTCTTGGATACGGGCGCATACATCCCGTCTACCACGGTTTTGCCCGCACCGTCCACCACGGCGAGCGTCAGTACCTCGTCGTCACTCCGAAAGCCCGTCGTCTCGGTATCAAAGACCAGAATTTTTTCCAACATGCAGGTCCTTCCTTTTCTAGTCATTTTCTCCCAATTTTACACAACTTTCGTTATAAATATTATACATTACGCAAAATCATCTGTCAAGAAATCGGGATGCGCCGCACCCCGACAAACAGAGGATTTTCCCGCATAATTTACTATTGCAAAAGTACGCTTTTTCCGTTAGAATACACCTATGAACATAGTTCTCATTTATAGCTAATATCTATAGGAAATACAAATCAACCTATGAGCGAAAGGAGCCTCATTCATGAACGCCATCAAAATCCGGGATGATATTTACTGGGTCGGAGCCATTGACTGGTCGATGCGCAGCTTTCACGGCTACGACACGCAGCGCGGTTCCACCTATAATGCATACCTCATCCTCGACGAGAAGATCACCCTCATCGACACAGTGAAGCGCGGTTTTGACGACGAACTGCTCGCGCGCATCTCCACAGTCATCGATCCCTCGCGCATCGATTACATCATCTCGAACCACGTTGAGCCGGATCACTCGCACACCGTTCCTATCATCTCGCGGCTCGCCCCGAACGCGAAGGTCATCACGAGCGCGCCGAACGGGCTGAAGGGGCTCAAGGCGTACTACGGCGACCTCCCCTACGAGACGGTCAAGGCGGGTTCTACGCTCTCCATCGGCAAGCGCACCCTGCAATTCATCCCGACGCCGATGCTCCACTGGCCGGACAGCATGGTCACCTACTGCCCCGAGGAAAAAATTCTGTTCTCGAACGACGCGTTCGGTCAACACCTCGCGAGCGGCACGCGCTACGATGACGACACTGATCTCGCCATCGTCTGCGAGGAGGCGAAAAAATACTACGCTAACATCCTTTTCCCCTACGGCAATCAAGCGCAGGCGGCGCTCAAAGCGCTCCACGGGCTCGATATGGAGCTCATCGCCACGGGACACGGCATCATCTGGCGCTCGCACATCCCCGAGATCATCAAGCACTATAAGCAGTGGTCGACGGGCGAGACCGAGGAGCGCGCGGTCATCGTCTTTGACACCATGTGGCACTCCACGGAGATGATGGCACACGCCATCGCCGAGGCATTCATCGACAAGGGTATGTCTGTCGGCTACTACGACATCAAGTGCAACACGCACGCGGACATCATGACCGACGTCCTCACGAGCCGCTACCTCGCCGTCGGCTCCCCTACGCTCAACAACAACATGCTTCCCACCATCGGCGGTTTCCTCTGCTACATGAAGGGGCTTGCTCCAAAAGGACGCAAGGCCTTTGCCTTCGGCTCCTATGGCTGGGGCGGGCAGAGCATCGGGCAGATAGAGGATGAGCTCAAGGGCACAGGCTGCGAAATCGTCCTCGACAAGGTACGCATGCTCTACGTCCCCTCGAGCGAGCAACTCGCCGCCCTGCGCGATCAGATTCTCGCATTGTAAAATGGAAGCCTAAATTGAAGATCCGAACTGCTGCACAAACGCATTGGCCAACGTGCAGCAGTCTTTTTTATGTGAGATTTCTCAATAACGCCTGCCGAATCCCTCCTCGCGATCCGCCGCCTCGCGGCTTTGCTCCGCGTAGGGCGCGTAGCGCTCCGGCTCGTGCGGATCGTAGGGGAGCGTCGGCACGCGCGGCACGCCGCCACCGTTGTAAGTCGTATCAAATACAAAATCTCTCAGCCGATCCTCAAATCCCGGCGTCGACTGCATATGTAGGATGAGTTTCAAATAGTCCTCAATGTTCTTATAGATAATGTCTTGGAGGACGCGGTCGCTCTCCGTGCGCGCATTCTGCGCATCCGAGTTTTTCATCGCGTTCCGATAGGCTCTGTCCTGCGCTACCTGTACTGGCAGCGAATAGATCTGCCGGCGCACCTCGTCGTCCTCCGTCCATACGATATTGCCGAACGACTTGTTAAACGCCGCCACGATCTCAGAGAGCGGATCGAGCTCCCGCGCCGTCGGATGCGCCGCAGATCCCGTCGGCACGGACGAGAGCACTGCATCCTCATCCGCACAGAGGATCACGATCGCCTCCCGCGCCGCGTTCCGATAGCTGCCGAGGTCAATCGTCTCTAGAATGCCCTCCGCGAGATCTTCCTCCGGGGGCGCGGGCAGCTTTGGCACGAGCAGATGCAAAAAGATGGACATCTTCTCCCACGCCGCATTGCTGGAGGAGAGAATCATCGCGAGGAACTGATAAGTGCGGACAAAATTCTTTGCCGCCGACTTAAACGCGATCTGCTCCCCCACCTCTAGCTCCATAATGAAGAACCTAAATCTGTCTCTTGAAAAAGCAATGGACGCTTTGGGGATCCCGTCAAACGACCGCGCAAAGTATGCGGCGATGATACAGAATTGACGCTGTTGAACAGCCCGGCAAATTTTAACAAGTAAAAGAGACTGATGCACAAATACATGTGCGTCAGTCTCTTTTGTTGATAAGTTTTCTTTAGGATACGTATTCTCCTACAATGATTATATTTCCTCCGCTCGCTTTGCGCAGGCGGTTCATGACGGCAAGTCCAAGCCCGTGTTCGTCCGTCCCCTCGGCGAGGAGCGCCCCGGCGTCTGTATTGTCAAACCGGCGGAGTGCATCGTAAAGACAATTCGCATACGCGGCATCATCGCCGCGTGCGCCGCAGGCGTAAACATACGCGGGCGATATGAGGCCCGTGAGCGCGGCACAGGTCTCTCGGGACGCAATCAATCCGACCTGCGTCCCCTCCGCTCTGCGCCGCAGAATCTCTGCACGGAGCGCCGCCGTCACGGCATCGGGCGCGCCCGTATAGACGGTGAGTGGTGCGCGCGGTGCATAATGTCGGTACTTCATGCCCGGGGCACGCGGCACGGCATCCGCCGCCGTGAGTGCGGGATCGACGCGCACCTCCATCTGCGGCAGTTCCGCCGCAATCATCTCGCGCGTGACGGCGCCCGGGCGCAGGACGGTCACGATCCCGTCCTCCGTACAGTCCACAATCGTGGACTCGACCCCCCAGCGGCACGCGCCGCCATCGAGGATGCACGGAATGCGCCCCGCAAGATCGTCCGCGACCATCGCCGCCGTCGTCGGACTGGGACGCCCCGAGGTATTCGCGGACGGCGCGGCGACGGGGACGCCCGCCGCACGAATGAGGGCGCGCGCAATGTCATGGTCGGGACAGCGCACGCCGACGGTCGAGAGCCCGCCCGTCACGATGTCCGGAACATGCGCCGCCTTTGGCAAAATCACGGTGATGGGGCCGGGCGCAAACGCCGTGAGGAGATGCGCCGCGGCGGGCGTTACGGTGCGCGCCGCATCCGCCGCCATCGAGAGGTCGGCGATGTGCAGGATGAGCGGGTTGTCGGAGGGACGCCCCTTCGCCGCGTAGATGCGCGCACAAGCCGCCGCATCCAGCCCATTCGCCCCGAGTCCATAGACCGTCTCGGTCGGAAATGCGACAAGCGCGCCGTCACGAATCATCTGCGCGGCATGTGCAATGTCCGCATCGCGTACGGGAGAGATGATTTGTGTTTGCATAGGGCGATCCTCCTTTCCGAATATGTTGCCGCGCGCGTAAAGCGATGCATTTATTAATGATCAATCGGCGTACATATTACGAGGGCATTGTCATACATACGTTGATAGCAAGGGAGACTGATGTATATGGCGTTACCCGGGAGCGGCGATGGTGTGTGCTCTCGCGACGCCTAGCATCACCCGAAGGGGCGAGGCGGCACGATACCGGACGAGATGCGAAGATGTGAGAACGCCGTCATACGGCTCTTGGAGCAGAGCGACGCAGAGCCGTGGCGGTGTACTTTCTAAAAATCGTTTATGGACGCCGTCCCGTTTGCGCCGCGGAGCGAAGTACACACCTGAGCCGCAAGGCAAAAGTAAATGCCGTGACACAGCTATGCGCCAAAATCCCAACTCATACCGATACCTGAGTGACACGGAAGTTTGAATGCAGAGCAAGGAACAAGAGAAATACAAGCGAAGGCGTAGTTAAGCGCTACGTCGAGCGCAGTATTTCTCGCAGTGACACAGCTATGCGCCAAAATCCCGTGTCACGCCCCGTAGGCAATAACAACTCGCTCCACCCCCGCAAGGTCTTTTTTTAGCTCCGTCCGCACGATCCGCGGATGCCGCTCCGCAAGCGCGGCAACATCCGCCGCCTGCCCAATGCCGACCTCAACGGCGATTGCACCGCCCTCTTTCAGCATCGCGGGGGCATCCGCCATAATGCGGCGGTAAAAATCGAGCCCGTCATCACCACCGTCCAGCGCGAGATGCGGCTCATACGTGCGCACGTCAGGCATAAGTCCCGCGATGTCCCCCGCGGGGATATAGGGCGGATTCGATACGATCATATCATAGCTGCGTCCTGCGAGCGGGGCGAGCAGATCTCCCTCCCGGACGGCGCATCGCTCTGCAAGACCGAGCTGCGCCGCGTTCTCCCGTGCGACGGCGGCCGCGCCGGGCGAGATGTCGACGGCATCGGCGTGCAGCTCCGCCACATCCGCATGATGCAGGACAGAGAGCGCAATTGCGCCCGTTCCCGTGCCGAGGTCGGCAATGCACAGATCTTCCGCCCCCGCCGCATGCCGCGCGCACAGGAAATCCACGGCGCTCTGCACGAGGATTTCGGTGTCGGGGCGCGGGACGAGCGTGTCGCGCGTGACGCGAAACACCAGCCCCATGAACTCCCGCCTTCCGAGCACATATGCCGTCGGCGTATGCGCGCCGCGCTCTTTGACATAGCTGCGAAACGTGCTTAGCTCCGCAGGCTCAAGCGGCTCGTCAAAATGGACGTAGAGATACATGCGGTCTTTGCCGAGGACGGCGGCGAGCAATACCTCGGCGTCAAGGCGCGGGCTCTCGATGCCGCGCGTCTTAAAAAAATCCGCCGTCCATGTGAGCAGACGGCGGATCGTCCAAAGTTCACGCTCCGCCATCACTGCACCTGTTTCAGACGTTCCGCCTGATCCGCCGTGATGAGCGCGGCGAGGAGTTCTTCGAGCTCCCCGTCCAAAACGGCGTCGATCTTGTAGAGTGTCAGCCCGATGCGGTGATCCGTGACGCGCCCCTGCGGGAAATTGTAGGTGCGGATGCGTTCGCTGCGGTCGCCCGAGCCGACCTGACTGCGCCGGTCGGCGGCAACGGCATCCGCCTGCTCCTGCTGCGCGCGGTCGTAGATGCGTGCGCGGAGCACCTTCATCGCCTTTTCCTTATTCTTGAGCTGCGACTTTTCATCCTGACACTGCACGACGATGCCCGTCGGCAAATGCGTGATGCGGATGGCAGTCTCCGTACGGTTGACGTACTGCCCGCCCGCGCCCGAAGCGCAGTAGGTATCGATGCGCAGGTCGTTCGGGTCGATCGTGACCTCGACGTCCTCCGCCTCCGGCAGGACGGCGACCGTGACCGCCGAGGTGTGAATGCGCCCGCCGGACTCGGTGACGGGGATGCGCTGTACGCGATGTGTGCCGCTCTCGTATTTCAGTTTGCTGTATGCGCCCGCGCCCGTCACGAGAAACGAGATTTCCTTAAATCCGCCGATCTCCGTCTCGTTGCTGCTGAGGATCTCCGTCCGCCATCCCTGCCGCTCGGCATAGCGCGCGTACATGCGGAAGAGACTTGCGGCAAAGAGCGCCGCTTCCTCGCCGCCGACGCCGCCGCGAATCTCGACGATGACGTTCTTGTCGTCGTTCGGGTCACGCGGTAGGAGGAGGATCGGCAGCTCTTTTGCAAGGCGTTCGCGCTCCGCCTCCGCCGCGGCGATCTCTTCGAGCAGCAATTCCTTCATCTCGGCATCCGCCTCGGCGAGCATTTCCTTGTCCTCGGCGACGGTTGTCTCCGCCTTGCGGTACGCTTCGTATGCGATCACGATGGGCGTCAGCGCGGCGTGCTCGCGCGTGTACCGCTGCCAGCGCGCCATATCCGCCATGACGGCGGGATCGCTGAGGAGCGCTTCGAGCTCTCTGTATTTGTCCGCGACTGCGGTGAGTTTGCTTAACACGATGCTTCCTTTCGGTAATTCCCGCTGCCTGCGGGGATTTGATCGGGCGGCAGTACCGCCTTGAGCGACTCGATCGCAACCTCGACCATCTCGTCCGCGGGCGGGCGCGTCGTGAGGTACTGCAGCCACAGCCCTGGCGTGATGAGGATGCGGACGAGACGGCTTTCGCTGCGCCCCGCAAAGCGGATGATCTCGTACGAGACGCCCGCAACGACGGGCAGGATCGCGAGACGGCTCAGAATGCGCAGCCAGAGGTCTGGCCAGCCGAAAAAGACGTGGAACACGATGGCGACGATCATGACGATGAGAAGGAAATTCGTGCCGCAGCGCGGGTGCAGGCGCGTGAACTGCTGCACGTTTTCAACCGTCAGCGGCAGCCCCGCCTCATAGCAGTGGATGGTCTTGTGCTCCGCGCCGTGGTACTGAAAGACGCGGTGAATGCCGTCCATAAATGAGATGCCCCAAATGTAGAGCAGGAACACGGTGAGGCGGATGCCGCCCTCGATGAGGTTGAACACGACGGGATCGTTCGTATAAGCCGCCGCGAGGTGCGCCGCACCCGTCGGGATGACGATGAAGAGAACGCTTGCAAGTACGAGCGCAAAGCCGATCGTCATGGCGAGCTCCTTCTTCGTCATCTGCTCGTCCTCCTCGCCCGCCGCCTGTGCGGAAAAAGAGAGCGCGCGCATCCCGATGACGAGGGACTCGATCATGATGACCGAGCCGCGGATGAGCGGCAAATTGAGGATTGGATAGCGGTTGCGGATGGACGTGACGGTATGCGTCTCGACCTCGATCTCGCCGGTCGGCAGTCGCACCGCCGTCGCCGTTCGATCCGCATCGCGCATCATGACGCCCTCGATGACTGCCTGCCCGCCGACGGCAAGATCGGTGATTTTTTTTGACATAAATTTTTCCTCTATATGAAAAAGGACTGCCACACGATCTCTCGTGCAGCAGCCCTTCCTGTTATGCGCAGACAAAAACAGGCAAGGTGCGGCGCACCTCACCGGTTTTACTACTTCTTCGCGTAGCGCTTTTGGAACTTCTCAATGCGTCCGCCCGCCTGAACGTCGCGCTGACGTCCCGTGAAGAACGGATGGCATTTCGAGCAGACATCGACGCGGAGATCGCCCTTGGTCGAGCCGGTCTTGAACGTGTTGCCGCAGCCGCACGTCACCGTCGCCTCGAAGAACTCCGGATGGATACCCTCTTTCATTCCGATACACCTCGTTTCTTTTGCCGGATACAAGCCCGCTTGTGCGCGCTTGGTTGAACTCGACGAAGCCGTCGAGAACGAGTCTTGGAAACGGACGCCCTGCGTCCATTACCGCCGTAGTATAACACAAACGCACGCGGTGCGCAAGTCCTACTCCATCTTCGTAAGGATGATGCGCGCGAGGCGTTTGCCCAAAATATAATTCCAAATCCATTTCATCATGACGGTGAAATTCGCATATTTCCCCGCCAGACGCATGAGATGGACGAACATCCACGCCGTCCACGCGATAAAACCGCTCGCCTTCATATTGATGCCGATCACGGGTATGGGACCGTTCATGACCGCCTCGCCGCGCGCGATCGTCGCCATCGCGCCGAGATCTTGATAGACGAATCGTCCAAGCTCTTCCGGCTTTTTCCCATGAATCAGTGCCATGATGTTCCGCCCCACCTGCAGAGCCTCCTGCGTTGCCACGGGCGCAACGGTCGGGAGCGGGCGCTCCGTGCCGTGCTGGAAATTCGCGCAGTCGCCGATCGCAAATACGCAGTCGCTGCCGCGTACGAGCAGGTTCTCCTCGACAATGATGCGCCCCGCGCGGTCGACCTCGCCGCCGCAGTCTTTGATGAAGTCCTGCGCGCGCACGCCCGCCGCCCAGATCACAGTCTTGGTCGGGATCACGTCGCCGCCCTTGAGGCTGAGCGTTGATCCGTCATAGTCCGTCACGGCGGTATTGAGCCGAACATCAACGCCCTTTTTCCGCAGAACATCGATGGTTTTCTGTTGGAGGTCGGGCGGTACCATCGGCAGGACGGAGCCCATCGCCTCGAGCAGGATCACGTGAACTCTGCTGAAATCAAGACTATGGTATTCCTTCTTAAACACATCGATCAGTTCGATGATGGCGCCCGCCAGCTCAATGCCCGTCGCGCCGCCGCCGACGATGACGAAGTTGAGATGACGCTGACGCTCGTCATCGTCGGTCTCATTCACTCTTGCCGCTCGTTCAAATTCATGAACGAGATGGCTGCGCAGCGCGATCGCCTCTTGGAGGCTCTTCATCGGATAGGAGTTCTGTGCGACGCTCTCGTTGCCGAAGAAATTTGTCGTTGCGCCCGCCGCGAGTACGAGGTAATCGTACGCGATCTCACCGTGATTGGTCAGGAGTACCTTGCGTTCCTGATCGACCCCCTCCGCCGAGGCGAGTTGGAACTCCACATTCTTGTTGTGCTTGAAGAATGCGCGCGTCGGATATGCAATTTCCGGCACGGCGAGCACAGCGGTCGCTACCTGATAGAGGAGCGGCTGAAAAAGATGATAGTTGTGCCGATCGACAAGCGTGATGCGGACATTTTCTTTTGCGAGTTCCTTGGCGAGACAAACCCCTCCAAAACCGGCGCCGACAATAACAACGTGCTTCTGCTCCGCCATGATATTCCCCTCTCATTGACATAATAGTGAAAAAAATCACATAGTTGAATCAAATGATCCTATAAATCCATCCCATATGAGAAAGTTTATCTCACAGCGTTTATCATACCACGTTTCAGGAGAATTTCAATATTGATTTTTTTCATAAGCAGCGGCAATATGTCTATACTTCGGATACCGCCGCATTTCTCTCGTTTTCCCGCCGCATCCGGTTCTCGATGACGCGCAGGCGGATCATGAGGCAGACGGCGCCAAAGATGATGCCGCCGTTGAGCCCCGCCCAGTAGCCGTATGGTCCCAGCTCCGTCATCTGTGCGAGCAGGTATCCTGCAGGCAGTCCGATCCCCCAGAAGGAAAGGACGGCGAGCCAGAATGTAACCGTGACATCCTTATAGCCGCGCAGTGCCCCTTGGAGCGGCGCGTTGATGCAGTCGCAGAACTGCATAACGAGTGCATAGAGAAGGAAGACACGCAGAAGTTCCTGCACTTCCGGATTCGTCGAATAGAGCGCGGCGACATGGTCGCGCATGGCGGCAAGCGCAAGAGCAATGATGCCGACGAAGGCAAGCGTCAGCACGCGGCTCAGGCGGATGTATGCGCGTGCACCGTTTTCGCGCCCCGCGCCTACCTCGTATCCAACGAGGATGGTGATCGCCATAGAGACGGAAAGCGGCAGCATATAGACGATGGTCGTAAAGTTCATCGCCGCCTGATGCGCAGCAAGCACGGTTGTACCGTACGCCGCCATAAGCAGACCGACCGCACCGAAGATGCTTTGCTCGCAGAAAACTGTCATGCCGATGGGAATACAGATCTTCAGCTGTGTCCGCCAGTCGGAGATCACGGGGCGCGGGAATCCCGAAAAGACATGATAGCGTTTGAACTGTTCCATGCGCAGAACAACAATGATGGTGAGCAGCAGGAACACGGTATAGCTCAGCGCAGCGCCGAGCCCTGCGCCTGCACCGCCGAACGGCGCAATTCCAAACGCACCGTACATGAATATGTAATTGAGGACAATGTTGATCGGCACAACGGTCACGGTGATAAACATCGTGAGCCGCGTTTTCCCATGTGCATCCATGAGGTTGCGCAGAACGCTCGCAGGCGCGATCGGTATCATGCCAAATGCGATGTAGGACAGATACTCCATCGTGATATTTTCGACGACAGGCTCGAGATCGAGCGCCCGCACAAGCATCGGAACAGTGAGTGCACCCAGCACCAAGAGAAGCGCGCCAAAAAGCGTCGCCCAGTAGAATCCCTGCCGGACGACGCTCCTGATCTCCCTCCGCTCCTGCGCACCGTAATGATGTGCAATCACCGGAGTCAGCCCCGAGGTCAGCCCAACAAACGCGCCGAATACGGGGAAGAAGATGCTCGCGCCGACAGCGACGCCGGCGAGATCCTCCTTGCTGATATGTCCTGCCATGACGGTGTTGAAGAATCCCGGTGCCATGAGCGAGAGCTGCGTGATGAGAATCGGAAGGAGCACAATGAAGAACTGGCGGGCACGCGCCCGGTAACCATGAACTTCCTGCAAGTCATCCCTCCTCTTCTCATTCTTTTATCCGAAATAATCCGCAATGCCGTCCGCAATGCCGCGGGCAATCTTCTTGATGCCCGCCTCACTGTTCATCATACGCTCCTCGTCTGCATTTGAAATGAAAGAGATCTCAACGAGAATGGACGGCATATCCGTATGTTTTACCACGTAAAAATTGCTGGTCTGCGTACCGCGGTCAAGCGTGCCGATAGAGTCGATGAGCGCGGTGCGCACACTGTCGGCAAGGCGCCTCGACTGCGGCGAGCCCTTTGTGTAGTAGTAGGCAGTCGTCCCCTTGACCTCACGATTCGTAAAGGCGTCCGCATGGATGGAAATGAAGATATCTGCGTTCGCTTTGTTTGCAATCTCGCAGCGTGCCTCAAGCTCCTCGACAGCGGTTGCTTGTGCGCCCTTTGGCGAGACCTCGGTATCCCCCGTACGCGTGAGGATCACGGTCGCTCCCTCCGCTTCGAGCAGGCGCTTGACCTCCTTGCTCACGCGGATCGTCACAGATTTTTCCATGACGCCTGTGGGGCCGATCGCCCCCGAATCGCTGCCGCCGTGTCCGGGATCGATGGCGATCTTGCGCCCCTTCAGCCCGATGATCTTGGAGATATCCCGATTAACGTCACTGCTGCCGCGCGGCTGTTCGTTCTCGTCCTCCTCCTGCTCACCCTGCTGCGGAAGCTGCACAGGCGGCTGTACCTGCGGTGCGGGCTTCTTGGGTATGCTGCCCGGCGCGCGTCCAAAGTCCATGACGATACGCGGCTTGTCGCCGCCCAAGGCAAAGACCTTGTACCCGTCCTTGCCCACGGAAGTCTCCACCACGATGCGGACAGTTGTTTGGTCGAACTGCGCGACACGTACGGCAGAGGCAATTGAGGAGTCGATGCCGACTGAACGCTTTACGTCTGCGGAAATCCATGCGTTCTGCACATCAACCACAACGCGCGTGGGATTTGCAAGGACATTCTGCCGATAGGTTACGGGACGGTCGGCATCCACGACGATACGGACATTGCCGTCCGCTTTCCCGATGCGAATCCCCGTGATCTTCGCCATGTCATGCGCACGATCGCTGAATGCTGCCTCCGCATGTCCTGCGGCGCCGATGATTCCAAAAAATCCGATGAGCAGAAGGCTCATCAGTAAAACAATACGCCGCAAGGGCACCACCTCCCAAAAAACCTGCGAAATAGGCTTTGCATCTACTTCGCAGGCTCTTCTTTTTCGTGTAAATATGCACATTCGCTACTGCTGTGAGGTTTCTGCGGGCGCTTCGTCCGCTGTCCCCGGTACGGGAGCATGGGCGGCTGCACTGCGTGCTGCCGCCCCTTTGCGCGGGACGCCCTCGTAGATGATCTGCGTGATCTCAGCGGCACGTTCCGGTTCGAACGCTGCCATGATCTTCGCCGCATTGCCCTCGTCCATACGCTGGAGGATCGCAATGCAGAGATCGATATCGAGAGCCTCCATCACCTTAGCAGCATCCGCCGCCTTCATATCATTGTAGAGACGTGCAAGTTTCGTGACGCGCTTTTTTTCCGCCGCCTCGCGCTCTGCCTGCTGCTTGGCGATCTCCTCTTTCGTGATCTTTACGCTCTCAGATACCTTTTTCGGCGTGCCTGCGGCGGCAGGTTTTGCAGATGACGTCTGCGCGCTCTGCGTCCCCGTCGTCTGTGTCTCTTCGGCACTGCCCGCAGGCGGGACGAAGTATTCGCCGACAATCGGAAGCTCGTGCAGATGATATTCCTCGTTCAGTGCCTGCGTGTCAAAGAGACGCAGGTAGACGCCAAGGGCAAAACCGCCCGCAACAATCACGAGGAGTAAGATCAGACCGAATAGGATCTTTAGTTTCTTCCGCATGGAATCCCCATCCCTCTTTCTCTTCCCTTACCGATAAATATCGAGTACACGGTTCACGTAGTCCTGCGTCTCCGCGTACGGAGGAACGCCGCCGTATGCCTTAACGGCACTCGCTCCCGCATTGTAGGCGGCAACCGCCTTGCGGACATCCCCGCCAAACGTGCCGAGGAGCTCGCTCAGATATTTCGTGCCGCCCTCGACGTTGCTCTTCATATCGTAAGGATTGACGCCAAGTTCGGCAGCCGTTCCCGGCATGAGCTGCATGACGCCGATTGCCCCCGCGTCCGAGACGGCGTCCTGCCGCCCCCCCGACTCGACCTCCGCAACGGCGGAGACGAGTTTCGGGTCGACCGCGTATTTCTGCGCAGCGGCATGAATCGTACGCGCGAGATCGGGCTGAGCAGCGTCTGTCGGTGCAGTCCGCTCTGCCCGTGCCGTTTCCTGAACGGCAGCCGATGGAGCTGCGGCTTGCACTGTGTGTGCCTTCTCTGCCGCTCCTGCGGCGCTGCGGTCAATCTCTGCACGCAGGCGTGCCGCAAAATCTGCACCCGGAAGCTGTGCCTGCGGCAGGTTAAACTGTCCCTCAATCTCGGCGATGCGTGCCTGTATCTGCCGTATGGCGGAAAGATCCATCATACTGCTTCCTCCATTTCCCTGTTTCTCATCGTGAGCTGCAGGCCGATCTCGTCGAGCATTTTCTGCTCTTCCTGCAGTGCCTCCGCCTTGTATTCCGCAAGACGTTTTTCCCTCAGCTTTTCAATGCTCTTAAGCGCGCTCATCTGCTCCATCAGGACTTTGAGACGCTTTTGCCGCTCTGCATTCGCACGCAGGACAACCTGCTGCTGCTCCTCGATCTGCTGCCGCTTCCATGCAAAGAAGCGGTTAAAGCTCATGAGCCGCCCAATCTTGATGCGCGTGCCCGTTTTAGAGAGTTCTTCGTAATCATGCTGCCCCTGCTGCATCTCTTCGAGCAGCCGACGCTGGTATGCACGCGCCTCCTCCAGTTTTCGCACGGCTTCGGAAAAGGCGACTTCCGCCTTTTCCTTTTTCATGCGCGTCACCTTAAGGAGGGTTTCAAGCTGAAATCGAAATTTTTTCATGTGAGTTCTTCAGCGGATGCAGGCTGCTTCCCCGTCAGCTCCACGAGCCGCCGCTCCGTATCCTCGTAAGAGGTCACTTCGAAGATATCCTGACAAAGAAAATCGTTGATGCCCTCGATTTTTTGGATCGCAGCGTCGATCTTTGGACTTGAGCCTTTGACATAGGCGCCGATATGGATAAGATCCTCCGCTTCGCTGTAGACCGCCATGAGCTGGCGCATTTCCTGCGCCGCCTCAAGATGTTCTTTGGGAACGACCTCGTACATAACGCGGCTGACACTGCCCAGAACGTCGATCGCCGGAAAGTGATTCTGCGCCGCAATCCGGCGCGAGAGCACGATATGTCCGTCGAGAATCGAACGCACGGCGTCAGCGATCGGCTCGTTCATGTCATCGCCGTCAACGAGGACGGTGTAGATGCCTGTAATCGACCCATGCTCGCTCGTGCCTGCGCGCTCGAGGAGCCGCGGCAGCATGGCAAAGACGGACGGTGTATAGCCGCGCGTTGCGGGAGGCTCGCCGATGGTGAGTCCAACTTCGCGCTGCGCCATAGCAAAGCGCGTCACGGAGTCCATCATGAGGACGACCTTGTGCCCGCGATCTCGGAAATACTCGGCAATCGCCGTTCCCGTCATCGCGCCCTTGATGCGGACGAGTGCCGGCTGATCCGAGGTCGCAACGACGACGACGGAGCGTTTGAGCCCCTCCTCACCAAGATCCCGCTCGATAAAGTCGCGTACCTCGCGTCCGCGCTCGCCAACGAGGGTGATGACGCTGATATCCGCCTCCGTATTGCGCGCAATCATGGAGAGCAGCGTGGACTTGCCGACACCCGAGCCCGCCATGATGCCGATGCGCTGTCCGTCACCGAGCGTGATGAGCCCGTCGATGGCACGCACACCGACATAGAGGTTTTCACTGATGCGCGGACGAGAGAGTGGTGACGGCGGCGGCGCCTGCAGGGGATACTCTTCCTTTGTAAGGATGGGACCCTTGCCGTCGATGGGGTTGCCGAGCCCGTCGAGCACGCGCCCGAGGAGTTCCTCCCCGACCTTCACACGCAGGCGTCGTCCCGTTGCCGTAACCTCGCAGCCGGGGCCAATGCCCTGCATCTCGCCGACCGGCATGAGCAGGACGCTCCCCTCCCGGAATCCGACGACCTCTGCGGGCACTGCCGGCATCCCGGTGAAATGGGATCTGACATAGCACAGCTCGCCGACCGTCACCGTGGGTCCCTGCGACTCGATGACGAGACCGATGATCTGCGTGACCTTCCCCGTGAGCTTCATCGGTGACGCTGCGTGCAGGGCATCCTTAAATTTCCGGATATCTATGGAAAATGGGGGATTCCCCCCCGTTTCACTCATATTCATAGCATTACTTCCCGCACAGCCTTTTTGAGCTGTTCGATCTGCGTCTGAAGGCGTGCGTCCACGCTGCCGTTCGGCGTCTCCACAAGGCAGTCGCCCGGCTTCATTGCCTCGTCGGAGGTAATCGTGAGATTCGTATCCCCCGCCGTGAGGAGTCCTCGCAGTTCGTCGCGTGCCATGAGGACAAAATCATAGCTGTCCGGCGGCACATGGACGACGACTTCCTTTTGGTCTTTGACCCGGAGGATCGCGTCGCGGACGATGGGCAGAACCATCTGCGGCACATCAATGAAATGCTGCGGGAGAATGCGCTCCACTGCCGTCATGGCAATGGAAACAATATCCTCCTCTGCCTGCATGAGATAATCGCGCATGGCGTCGTGTGCGTCGCGCAGTGTCTTTTCCGCCTGCGCGTTGGTTGTGCGGATGAGCTCCGCCATCTCTTCGCGCACGGCGGCTTCGCCTTCGGCATGGCCTGCGGCAAAGCCCTCTGCATGCCCTGCGGCACGCGCCTCTGCACGGTCGTTTTCGATCTGTGTCTGCGCCTCACTGAGAAGTCGGTCGCGCTCTTCCTCGGCTTCCCCGTGGAGTACGGCGACCTGTATTTCCGCCTCTTTGACGCGTTCGTCCATCGCCTGTTCGCGCTCGGCGATGCGGGCGAGGAGGTTCTGCACCGCCTCTTCGCTTAAGGCTTCCGCGTCCCCCTCTTCGCGGGGCGGGGGCGGTGGGGGCGGTACGTCTATGAGGTGCGGATTCTCTTCCCAGACGGCTGCCTTGATAACCCTAGACAATCATCTCGTCTCCCTTGCCGCGCGAAATCACGATTTCGCCCTTGTCCTCGAGCACGCGGATGACACCGACAACCTTCTGCTGCGCCTCTTCGACGTCGCGAATCTTGACGGGTCCCATGAACTCGATCTCCTCGCGCAGCATATCTGCCGCACGCGTGGACATATTCTTGAACACCTTTTCCGCAACTTCCTGCGGCGTCGCCTTGAGCGCGAGGGAGAGATCCTTCGTCTCGACCTGACGCAGGACGAGCTGGAGCGAACGGTCATCGATCTGCACGATGTCCTCGAACACGAACATGAGCTTTTTGATCTCTTCGGCGAGTTCGGGATTGTCGACCTCGAGGGTCTCGACGATCGCCTTCTCCGTCGTACGGTCGACGCGGTTGAGCACCTCGACGATCGCCTTGATGCCGCCTGCCGTAGTAAAGTCCTGTGTAACCATAGAAGAGAGTTTCCGTTCGAGCACGCGCTCTACCTCGCGGATGAAATCCGGCGACGTACGATCCATCGTCGCAACACGCTTTGTCACCTCGACCTGCGATTCGGGAGGGAGCGATCCCAGGACGATCGCCGCCTGATCCGGATCGAGATACGCCATGACGAGCGCGATGGTCTGCGGATGCTCGTTCTGTATGAAGTTGAGGAGCTGCGCGGGATCGGTCTTGCGCAGGAAGTCGAAGGGACGCACCTGCAGGCTCGTCGTAAGACGGTTGATGATCTCGAGCGCCTTGTCGGGACCGAGCGCCTTCTCGAGGACGTTCTGCGCATATTGGAGACCGCCCGAGGAGATGTAATCCTGTGCCATGCACATGGAGTAGAATTCGGCGATGATCTCCGCCTTGAGCGAAGAGGATACCTGTTTTTGGTTCGCGATCTCGAGCGTTAACTGCTCAATCTCGTCGTCATCCATATGCTGAAAGAGCTTTGCGGAGTATTCAGGTCCAAGTGCGATAAAGAGAATCGCCGCTTTTTGCTGATTCGTCATGTCTCCGCTGCCATACATGTCCGGCATGGTCACTCCCCCTCCGAAAGCCACGTCTTAACGAGGAGCGCAACCTCTTCCGGCTTCGCATCGATGAGCGCGAGCAGCGCTTGTTTCTGATTCATCTGCTGCTGCTCTTCTTCGGAGAGGTCTTCCTCTTCGACCTGACCCGCCGCGATTGCTGCGGCGCGCTCCTCTGCGATGCGCTCTTCTTCGATACGCTGCGCCTCTTCCGCCGCTTCGCGCTCGAGACGTTTCTTGCGGCGATACATGAGGATTCCTCCAACGATGAGGGCGATGATGAGCAGGACGATGCCGACCTGCGCGTAGAAAATGCGATCCTGACGATCCTTTTCCGCCTGTTCTTCCGCCGCGCGGCGCTCCGCCGCCTCTTTGCTGAACGGCAGGGGTTCGACGGAGATCGTGTCGCCGCGCGCCTGATTGATGCCCGCCGCACTGCTGACCGTGCGCAGGATGCTCTCCTGCTGCGGCTGCGTCACGTCGTCATTGACGAGAACGGCAACCGTCAGCCGACGGATCGATCCGGGCGACGCGATGACGTGCTGGCGCTCTTCGTTGATCTCATAGTTCTTTGTGGATTCTTTTTTCTCGTACTGCGCGTTGGCGTTGCTCTCCTGCTCCACATAACCGGGCACGTTGCTCTGTACGCCCGCCGGTCCTCCCGGGTTCGTCGAACTCCCGGTGTAGTTCTCGGAGATATCCTGCTGACTGCGAATGATGCCTGCGTCGTCCACAACGGGGGTAAATGTCTGCTTATCCGTCAGGCGGTCGTCAAAGTCGAGTTCGACGCTGACGCGCGCAACGGCACGTCCTTCTCCAAGCGTTTGATCGAGAAGGGACTGCACCTTTTTCTCAATATTGTCCTGTACCTTACGGGTCATATCGAGCTGTGTAAGCGTCTTGACCCCGACCGACTTTTCGTCCTGGTCGTCCGGATCGTTGAGAATTTTCCCTGTGTCGTCAACGATCGTGATATTCTCAGGCGTCAGCCCCTTGACGCTGTGCGCGGCAAGGTTGACGATGCCCTTAATTTCCTTTTTGGTCAGTTCCGTGCCCGGCTTCAGGCGCAGCATAATAGACGCCGTCGCGGGCTTTTCCTCTTTTTTGTAGAGACTGTCCTCCGGCAGCACGATATGTACGCGTGCCTTTTCAACGGCATCGATCTGCTCGATGGTTCGCGTCAATTCGCCCTGCAGCGCCTGGAGATAGTTGACACGATTCTGAAACTCGGTCACACCGAGTTTACTGTCGTCAAAGATCTCAAACCCCTTGTTTCCACGCGGAAGCCCCTGTGTGGCAAGATTGAGGCGCGCCTCATGGACATTGGTCGTCGGCACAAGAATGGTCGTCCCATTCTTGCCGTCCTGCACCTCATAGCTGATCTTCGCCTCACGCAGCTGATTGGCGACCTCGCCCGCATCCTTGGTCTCCATATCGGTAAAGAGCGGCACCATATCCGGTTTGCTGCCATACCAAAAACTGAGTCCAAAGATGAGTGCAAGAATCGCGAGTGCGGAGCCAAGCATGATATAGCGTTGGCGCTTGTCAAAGCGTTCCCACATGGCAAGGCCGCGCTCTTTCCACTCTCCCATAATCTCTTTCCCTTCAAGTCATCATGGATGTACTTCCCGTTCCCCCATGCGGGCGCCGCCGCATAGTGCAAACTAGGAAGCGATCAAACCTGCATTCGCATGATTTCCTGATAGGCAGAAACGGCGCGGTTGCGCAGCTGCAGCGTCAGCTGAAGCGCGATCTCGGCTTTCTGCCCTGCCACGATGACCTGAGAGACATCCTGGACTTCTCCCGCCGCCAGCAGTGCATCCTGATGTTCAGAGTCGAGCTGGAGCCGGTTCACCTCGGAGAGCGCATCTTTCAGATAGGTTCCGAAGCTTTTTGTCTCCGCCCTGTCAACTGTCTCCCCAAGATGACTGGTCGCGCGCATCGTTACGGGGGTCATTTGCAGTGCTTGTATTTCCATGTAAATCGATCTCCCTTATCAATGAGCGCTGAAATTAGCTGCCGCTGCCGATGCGCAGTGCTGCATTTACCATGGATTTCGCGGCATTGATGGTCGTTGTGTTTGCCTCGTAGCCGCGCGATGCCGAGATCATATCTACCATCTCGGAGACGATATTGACGTTCGGGCGTTCAACATAGCCCTCCGCGTTCGCATCCGGATGTCCCGGTTCGTAGACGAGCACGCCCGGCGACCGATCCGTCTCGATTGAGAGCGCACGAACGCCGTCCCCCGGGCGCATCCGCTCGGATGCACGTGCGAGGAACGACTCAAAACCGATTCCATTGCCCTTTTCGCGCGGCTGAAAGACCACATAGCGGCGATGATAAGCGCCGCCGCCTTGTGCGCGTGTCGTATTTGCATTCGCAATATTATTCGAGATAACGTCCATGCGCAGACGTTCTGCCGTAAGTCCGGATGCCGCTGCGTCAATTCCCAAAAACATGCCCATACCGTTCCCTCCCTATATTCAGCTGCCCTGATTGCTGTTGATAATACTCTTTATCTTACTCACATAACCGCCCATACGGTTTGCTAAGGCGCTGTAATAGAGCTGGTTTTTCGCGACCTCCGCCATCTCGATGTCAATGTCCACATTGTTCCCGTCAAGACGCATGTTCGTCGTACTGTCCTGCTCGATCACGCCGTGCGCCTTCCCGCGGAAGGCCAGCGGAAAATGCCGGTCATGCGTGCGCACAACCTTCATCAGCGGATCTTCGGCAAGCCCCAGCTCTTTTTGCAGAAGATCTTCAAACCGGACATGGCTTCGCCTAAAGTTCGGTGTATTCACGTTGGCAATATTGTTGCTGAGCACCTCATGCCGCAGGGATGCCGCGGCCAGTGCGCGGCTGCCGATGTCGAGCGTTGAGGAACTAACGAGCTGTTCCAGCATGAAACGTCACATTCCTTTCCCCATTTCCTTGCATCAAAAAAACTGCATAGGAAAACATATTTATTATTTCTACATCCCCGAAAAAAATCCTTTTCATTCTAGCACTTTTCCCCCAAAAAGTGAAGAAGGCTTTTATGCGGGTGCTGCCGCCGGAGCAACATGCAGACTTTTAACCAGAATATTGACCTCATGCACGACCATCCCCGTCATGCGTTCGATCTCATAGCACAGCTCGCTTCGAAGCGTTTCCATAGTGTTTGTAATCTCATGCCCGTAGGAGAATACGAGCTCGGTTGAAACCGTAATCCCAAGATCGTCGTCCCCATTGACCACATGCTGTACATGGGTACTCCCGACGCCATATACTTCGTCAATTTTTTCTGCGACGATGTGTACAATATTTTTGATCACGGAGTCGTCGATGACGAGTTTTCCGTAATAACTGAATACGGGTCGTACGATCGAACGCTCCCCGAGGCGGCGCCGCTTCGATGAAGATGTCTTGAAAAAAGATTTAATTGGATCAATGAGATAACCGGAAAAATGAGGTTTTAGTTCAATGCTCGGTACGGGAATAATGTGCTCGCCTTTCTTGAGGCGATGGTACTGCGCGATTTCCATATCCTTTTTCGAGGCGATATCCTCAATGCGGATGATCTTGCTGATCGTACCGATGCGCAGCGTCTTGGCAATCTTCTGCACCATGTTCTCGGAGGTGCCGAGCACGAGAATGCGGCGCGGCGCGGCGGCGGCGATTGCCTCGCGCACCATTGAAGCATGTCCCGCCAAAACAAAAATCGCACGCCGAACCGCCATGATGCGGTTCTTTTCCTTCTTTGCCGAAATGCCGCCGATAACCTTACCGTCTTTGATGAGAATTCCGTCGTCGATGATGGCGTCCGCGCCGTTCTTTTGGGCGACCCACAGCGCGCGGTGGCTTTTTCCCGTGCCGCTGGGGCCGACAAGGGCGATCACGTCCATGCGTGTCCCTCCTCTTTATGATTCCAAACCGTTATGCGCCGTGCGGCGGCCGGTAGAAATTTTCCGCGTAGACATCCTCGATGGTAAACTGACCGAGTTCGCCCGGCTCGCGCCCTGTAAAGCCGCGGTAGTCCGAACCGCCCGAAACGAAAAGCCCGTGCCGCTGCGCGATTTCAAGATAGTGCTGCGTGTCCTGCATGTCGTAGCTTGGATAAAACACCTCGATGCCGCCGATGCCGCGCTCGATGAGATCCGTGACCACCGCTTCGTCACCGATGGATTTCGGATTGGCGAGCACAGGCACACCGCCCGCCCCCTTGATGATGTCGATGAGTTCGTCGGGCGCGAGGCGAAAATGCGGCACATAGGCAGGTCTGCCGCGCATAAGGAGCTGCTCGAAACAGGGACGTATGGCGTCGAAATAGCCTTTTTTGACGAGTACGCGCGCCACATGGGAGCGGCCGATAGCCTTGCACATTCCCTCGTCGGTCAGCACCTCTGTCTCACCGATCTCGTAACCAAGCCCTTTGAGTTTATCCACAATTTCAGTAAACCGTGTCCACCGTGCTTCGCTGAGTTCTTCGAGTTTTTCTTGGAGTCCTGCGTTATAGATATCGATCCCATAGCCGAGAATGTGCACCGTCCGATCCGGATAATCGGCACTGAATCCGACGCCCGGAATGATGCGCAGCTGACTTCCTGCCGGGCAGCGGCCGCTCTCATAGAGTTCGGTCACGCCCTCCACACTGTCGTGGTCGGTAATCGATATATAGCGAAGTCCCGCAGCCTTTGCCGCTTCTACGATCTCCTCCGGGGTATCCCTCCCATCGGAAAAGGTCGTATGGATATGCAAATCGCTTGCCATGTAAAATCTCCCTAAGTTTGAGGCTGTTCGTCCCGAATTAATACACGTTCAATGGTCGTACGGCGCCTTTGCACGTCGTCGATATCCACGATGACGGCAGCATACTCCGCCGCCCCCTCCGCCAT
Organism: Selenomonas sp. FOBRC9; assembly: GCF_000287655.1. NCBI lineage: Bacteria > Bacillati > Bacillota > Negativicutes > Selenomonadales > Selenomonadaceae > Selenomonas > Selenomonas sp. FOBRC9. The sequence continues at coordinate 56,713 of NZ_ALJR01000012.1, read as the reverse complement.
CTCGAAGCGTACAGGCATCCCCGACAGAAACTTCCTCAAAACGAGATCAGTGCGCACGCCGAGAATGGAATCCTGCACCCCGACCATACCGAGATCCGTGATGTACGCCGTACCGTGCGGCAAAATCCGCTCGTCCGCCGTCTGTACGTGTGTATGCGTGCCGACGACAACATCCGCACGCCCGTCAAGATAATAGCCCATCGCGAGCTTTTCGGAGGTCGTTTCCGCATGAAAGTCAAGGACGAAAATATCTGCGCGGTCGCCGATCTCTGCGATCAGCTCCTCCGCCTTTTGAAACGGGCAGTCCATCGGCGGCATAAAGGAGCGTCCCGATAGATTCATGACCGCAATGTTCCGCGCCTTGAACGGAAAAATGCAGTACCCCTGCCCCGGTGTCCCCTCCGGATAGTTGGCGGGACGCACGAGAAACGGCTCGTCGTCGATGAAGTCGAAGACTTCTTTTTTATCCCACACATGGTTGCCGGAGGTCACAATATCCGCACCGCCCGCATAGAGCTCATCCAACGCCTTGCGCGTAAAGCCCTTGCCCCCGGCGCAGTTCTCTCCGTTGACAATCACGACGTCTATTTTTCGCTCCGTGCGGAGCCGCGGCGTATGCGTGCGGAAGGCGCGGCGCCCCGCACGTCCGACGACATCTCCGACCAACATGATGCGCACGCGATTTCTCCTTTACAGCAGCACGATAAATAATCTGCTCACGAACGATTGTAAACAACAACCTGATCATGCTCGCGAATACCGACCAGACGGTCATGCAGCGGAATATCCCGCACGGCAACGAGCATCCGCTCGAGGGTCTCGTGCTGGAGGCTGCTGAACTCAGTGTCAAGCACATCCATATTGTGCGGATCGACGAGGAGCTGATCCCCAAATTTGTCCGTCATAAGGCGCACAATGAGACTTAGCTCACGTTCAGTCAGTTCCGTCATGGGGCGCAGGAGATGCAGCATCGTGAGTGCATCGTAGCGCTCATATGCCGTCTGCGACTCGCACAGAATCCCGTCCTCCAGTGCGTGATAAGTCTCGATGCTCTCGATCAAAAATACCGAAAACGTATCCATTTCCGCGTCGGACACTGCCGCGCGAATGGTAAAATCAAGGGTCAGCCCGCCGCCGGCGGGATCATATGAAACGGAAGCGATCTCCGGGAAACAAACGAGCATGGAGGCAAGCAGCTGCACGCCGGGGCGTGCCTGTTCGCGCGTCTGTCTGCCGTTTTTTCGCGGAGCGAAATGCCTGCGCAAAAAATCAAACATGGTATGCTCTCCCCATCACACTAATTTCTTTTCTATTCACCCTGCCATACTTTCCCCAGGCCAAGACAGTAGACCGCATTGCGCCCTTCTTTCTTTGCCCTGTAGAGTGCTTCGTCCGCATTCTTAAAGAGCTGCAGCTCGTTGTCACGCTCCGGATCAAAATGGGCGACGCCGATACTGACCGTCACATTGCCGTCAAACGCCATCTTTGCCGCCTCGACGCGCCGGCGGATTCGTTCGCCCACGCGCCCCGCAAGCTCGAGCGTGGCGCCCTGCAGGATGACAAAGAACTCGTCTCCGCCCCAACGGCAGCCCGCATCCGAGCCGCGGATGGTGCCCGAAATGGCGTCTGCAACCGTCAGCAGCACTTTGTCCCCAACATCATGCCCATAGGTATCGTTGACGCCCTTAAAGTGATCAATATCCATCAGCATGACGGTCAGCAGCGTCCGATTCTCCTGTGCGTCGCGCACTGCCTCTTGGAGCAGCCGCTCCATCTCACGGCGGTTGAGCAGGTTCGTCAGCGCATCGCGGCTTGCCAGCTGGCTCAGCCGACGGTTGGCACTGTTCAGTTCCTCCTCCGTAACGCGGACAAAATGCGACATGAAGGCAATCATCTTGCGGTTGTAGGAGAGCTGCGCCACGCGTTTGGGATGCAGCTCTACATCGCAGACGCCCTCGGCGTTCTCCTTCATGCCGACCAGCATGACATTCAGCTGCGCGGCGACAATTTTTCTCCCCGCGCGGCGCACCTCGCCAAACATGAAGGATGCTGCGGCGGGAAACGCCGCACATGCGCCAAGCTCGCTCGTCACGTCATCACCGAGCAGAAGATAATGCCCGACACACGCCGCCCCCATAACTACCTGCGGCGAAAAATCCGCCATGTAATGCGCGTTCTTCGCCGCCGTCGAGAGAATTGCATAGGGATCGCCATATGCAAGGCGCAGCTTCGTCCCCTTTGCAATGGGAACGCCAAAGGTCAGCTCTCCGCTGCCCTCCTCGATTTTAATCGGTACACGCGCGGAGATCGACCCATCCTCCTCTTCAAAGCAGAGGGGAAAGAGCGCGGCGTCCGCGCCGAAATTATCGTCGCCCTTAATACCGAAATATCGTTCGTAAATTTTAAGCGGCATATCGCCGTCGAGCTCTTTAATCGTGCAGCCGTCCACGTGGGTCGCCACGATCTCACGCCCGAGCATGTTCCAGCCAAAATTGCGCGTCACGCACGCCGCAAGAGTCTCCCCTCCAAAGACGACGGCGAGCGTTCCCTGAGTCATTTCCTCATCATCCGCAAGGATATAACCGCGTGCCTGCATCGGCGCGGCATCGACAAACGCCCCGAACACTTCAATACGCTCGTCAATATCCGAAAACGACGCAAGAATATCGTCAATCCGATCTATCATACCGACGACAAAAAAACCTGCCAGTTTCGTATGGGGACGCTCTGCCACAAAATCTACAAAGTGCCTTTTCGTCGCTTCGTCCGCAGTCTCTGAGCGGATCATGAGGAAATCCGCCTGTGAGGACTCGAACGTGAGGAACACGAGCATAATTCCGTCGTTATCAAGGTGCATCTCCGCCATTTTGAGTGCGGACGTATGAACGAGAATCCGCGCCGCAGGAAAGAGTTCCCTCATGCTGTCCCTCAGGGCGCGGGCATCCTCAATCGGCACTGAACACGGCAGCACCGCCGTGATGAGGAGTGTTTCTATATGAGGGAGCCGGTCAAGTTTTTCCTTTGCCTTCTCCGCCGTCCGGCGGACATCCTCCGCCCTTGCGGCAATATATGATAGTTGCTGCATAATGTCCCTTTTTCAAACAAGAGGTGCATGCCTCCCCCACACGCCCCCCCTCGGGCGCCATAACGCTAGTCCCGTTATTTTGCGTAGTCAACGACACGGGTCTCACGGATCACCGTGGCCTTGATCTGTCCCGGATATTCGAGATCCCCCTCGATCTTCTTTACGATATTATGAACAAGCACCGCGGCGCCCGCATCGTCCACCTTATCCGGCTGAACCATGACGCGAATCTCACGCCCCGCCTGAATGGCAAAGCAGCGCTCCACGCCATCAAACGACTCGGCGATCTCCTCGAGTGCCTTGAGCCGTTTGATATAGGACTCAAGACTCTCGCGACGCGCGCCCGGCCGTGCCGCAGAGACGGCATCCGCCGCTGCAACAAGAACAGCTTCGACGGTCGTCGCCTCGACATCGCCGTGATGCGATGCGATGATGTTGATGACTTCCTTCGACTCACGGTACTTGCGTGCGAGATCGGCGCCGACCGTCACATGGGGTCCCTCTACTTCATGGCTGACCGCCTTGCCGATGTCGTGCAGCAGGCCGCCGCGTTTCGCGAGCATAACGTCGCATTCGAGTTCCGCCGCCATGAGTCCCGCCAGATGGGCAACCTCAATGGAGTGGGCAAGGACGTTCTGTCCGTAGCTTGTACGGTAACGCATACGTCCGAGCAGACGCACGAGCTCCGGATGAATGCCATGGACGCCCGTTTCGAACGTCGCCTGTTCGCCCGCATCCTTGATGCGCTGATCGACTTCGCGCCGCGCCTTCTCAATCATCTCTTCGATGCGGGCGGGATGGATCCGCCCGTCCTGAATGAGTTTTTCAAGCGCGATACGCGCAATCTCGCGGCGCACGGGGTCGAATCCGGAGAGGATCACCGCTTCAGGCGTATCATCGATGATGAGATCAATGCCTGTGAGTGTCTCAATCGTGCGAATATTTCGTCCCTCACGTCCGATGATACGCCCCTTCATCTCATCGTTCGGGAGCGCAACGACGGATACTGTCGTCTCTGCGACATGATCCGCCGCACAGCGCTGAATGGCAATGCTTAGAATCTCGCGTGCTGCCTTATCGGCCTCCTCTTTCGTCTCGCGGATGTACTCCTTGATCTTGCGTGCCTTCTCATGCTTTAGCTCTTCTTCCGCCTCCGCCATGAGCACGGTACGTGCATCCTCGGATGTCAGCCCCGAGATGCGCTCGAGTTCCGCACGCTGATTTTCATAAAGTGCGTCAACTTCCGCCTGCGCCTTTTCAATGCGTGCCTCCTTGCGGGAAAGCCCTTCCTCTTTCTTCTCGATCGATTCGAGCTTGCGGTCGAGATTCTCTTCCTTTTGTATCGCACGGCGCTCGAGACGCTGGAGCTCGCTCCGGCGTTCCTTGGCGTCGCGTTCAATGTCCTGCTGGCGGCGCTGAATCTCCTCCTTCGCCTCTAACAGGGCTTCCTTCTGCTTTGTCTCGGCGCGCTTTTCCGCGTCCTCAACAATGCGTTTTGCTTCGTTCTCGGCTGATCCTATTTTAGCTTCCGCCGTACGCATACGCGCATAGTATCCTGCGCCTGCACCGACGATAACAGCAATAATTACCGCTAATAGTTCAGTAACGATAACGGCCACCTCCTCGTTTTCAAAGTTCCAATTTATTGCTAGAAAATACTCCCATTCATTTTAATAGTTTTTGACAATAGTGTCAAGAATGCAATCCATGCTCTTATCGCTCCGGCCGCCCACGATATTTTAATCTTTCTCGTAAAAAAAATGACGTTTCTACTATAGACAATTACATGGGAATTTGTTTATACTTTATTCATGTGTTCACAGGAAAAGGAGGGAATATGATGCGGAAAAATAAGTTTCTGCGCGGCGGTGTGACGCTCGCCGTCTCGCTCTCTATGGCGGCGGGCGTGACGCTCGGCACGCCTGCGGTGGCCGAGGCAGGCATCGGCAATATCATCGGCGCCGTCATAGGCGGTACGATCGCAGCGTCCGAAATGAACAAACAAATCAAGTACTACAATACGACGGAAGAGGGGCGCCAGGCACTCTTTGGAGAGCTTCAGGAGAAATACGGCGTCTATTACGGTACGGCACGCAACGAGCAGCTGCACCGTATTTTTTCAAATCTCACCGCAGCGATCGGCGCAACGGATCCCACGATTTACGACCGCCCGTACAATTACTTCATCAACAATGACGAGAGCTTCAACGCATTCTGCACGCTCGGGCACAATATGAGCGTCAACGTTGGTCTCTACGACTATCTGACGAACGAGGACGAGATTGCCGTCGTCCTCGCACACGAGATGGGTCACGGACAGAAGGATCATCCCGCGAAAGGGATGAAGAGCTCCCTCGGTCCCGCCATCCTTGCCAGCGCAACGGGCACGGTACTCGGAGCCATCGCTGCGAACATTTGGAGCGGACAGGGACTCACAAAACCGATGGAATGGGAAGCGGACAATCTTGCTTTTGAGTATCTGTCGCACTCAAACTACAATCCGGGTGCGACCGCAGCCGTTTGGCAGCGCATGATCGATCTGCAGGGAAACAATCCTGCGAACGTGTTCAAGATCATGTCCGGTGCCGCCGATCATCCGTCAAATGTAGCGCGCCGCGACAACTATGCGAAAAAACTGACGGCAATGAGCGGCGGTCATGTTGCTGTGGATAATGGTACCGTTCAGATCAACAAAAAGGAGTTCATCGCTCCTGCCGCTGCCGGGGACATGACCTCTGCCGAGCGTGCCTACTTCGTTATGGGCAATCTTGCCGCCGCGTATAAGAACGGACATGCTCGCTCCGAAGCATATGCCAGCGGCAATACCGTCATGCTCGGCGCACAGCCCATCATGACGGCGACCGGTAATGACCGCAGTGCAGCAGAGATCGCCGCACTTTTGAATCAAATTAAGTAAATCCGGAAAACGGCATCAAAAAAGAGACGATTGCAGCGTGCAGTCGTCTCTTTTTTTGATCGTCCGGCGCAGGATTTTCGCGCCCAGCGTTGTCATTTCCTCGCCGCGCCAAGGAAGCTCCCACGATGCGTGGATATACAACAGCGTACGCGCACAACATGTGTATCGCGACGTATGACGTACGGCGAGGGGTGTATTATCGCAGCCGCGGAGCATTCCCCCCAACGGGGCGGTACGGCACGGAGGCCTTCAAGGTCGGACAATGTAAGACCGCCGCTTTGCAGTCCATGGTGCGCAGCGGCAAGAAATATACCCCAAGCCGTGCTAAAACGCTAGCCCCATATAATACACAGCGAGGCGAGATAGGGTGTCACCGCCGTCGAAGTGACAGCGGTTTGCCCAGCACCTCCGCCATCACTACCGCCTGCTGCATCGCGGCAGGCGTTATCTGCGGCAGGATGCGGTGCGGGACGCGCCGCCGTGCAAACACCGCTGCCGCTGCCTTCTCTGCGGCGGCACGGCGCTGTTCTTCTTCTCTGTGGCGGCGTCTTTGCCGCTCCTCTTCGCGCCGTGCTTCCTCCCATGCCGCACGCATCTCTTCCTGCGCGCGCAGGACACCGGTATCTATTGCGGGCTGTACTTCCTGCGGCACATTGCGCATCGGCGGGATTTCAAATCGCGCCCCCTCTTCCCGGCGCTCCACCTTCGTCGTTGGCTTAGGAATTTCATGCGGGAGTGTCGGCGGGGGCACTTTTTTCTTTCCACGAATCTTATCATCAAGCAGTGATGCGATAACCGCGATCACAATGAGCAGAAGATACTCCATCTCGCTCTCCTCACTTCACGGGCGGCGTTGGATGTTTCTCATCGGTCTTGCCCGCCGTGCTGATGGCGTGACGCATATCCGTATCCGACTGGATGTTGTTGAGCTGATAGTAGTCCATGACGCCGAGCTTGCCTTCGCGCAGCGCCTGTGCCATCGCGTGCGGCACTTCTGCCTGCGCCTCGACGACCTTGGCCTCCATCTCCTGCGTATAGGCCTTCATCTCCTGCTCGCGTGCGACCGCCATCGCGCGGCGCTCCTCCGCCTTTGCCTGCGCGATGCGCTTATCCGCCTCCGCCTGATCGGTCTGGAGCTCCGCACCGATGTTCCGCCCGACGTCGACGTCCGCAATATCAATGGAAAGGATTTCAAATGCCGTGCCCGCATCAAGCCCTTTGTCCAGCACGGTCTTGGAGATGTCGTCGGGGTTCGCGAGCACGTCGTTGTGGCTCTCCGAGGAGCCGACCGTCGTAACGATGCCCTCACCGACGCGCGCGATGATAGTCGGCTCGCCCGCACCGCCGACGAGACGGTCGATGTTCGCACGCACGGTAACGCGCGCCTTGATCTTCAGCTCGATGCCGTTCGCCGCGACTGCAGAGACAATCGGCGTCTCAATGACCTTCGGATTGACGCTCATCTGCACGGCGTCAAGCACGTCACGCCCCGCAAGGTCGATCGCCGCCGCCCGTTCAAAGGGGAGCGCGATCTGTGCGCGGTGCGATGCGATGAGCGCGTCGACAACCTTGTCCACGTTGCCGCCCGCAAGGTAATGCGCCTCAAGCTGATTGACGCTGACGTCAAGCCCCGCCTTGTTTGCCTTGATGAGCGGCAGGACGATGCGGCTCGGCGGCACGCGGCGCAGACGCATTCCAATGAGCGACATGATGCCGACGGATACGTTTGCCGAAATGGCAGATACCCAAAGTCCAAGCGGTACAAAGTGAAGGAAGATCGATACCGCAAGAACGACGATGATAATGAGGAATGCTCCTCCGAACAGTGATCCCATAAAAACCTCCTGAACAATACCGTCATACAATGCGTGCGCTATACAGGGCGCACGACAACGCGGCTGCCGCTGACGGACAGAACGACAACCTGCGTTCCCTTCTTGATAAACGCGCCCTCCGATACCACGTCGACGGGGCTTCCGTCGATGCGCACCGTTCCCGAGGGGCGCAGCTCGGTGATCACTTCGCCGACTTTGCCTACGAGTTCGGAATGATCCTCGGCGCTTATAAAGCCGCGCTCAGACCGCGAGCTGTCGTGCAGGACAACCTTGTTCCAAAGCCTGCTCGACGGCAGGCGCGAGACGATGAGCATGAAAGCGGCGATGGAGATGAGGAGCGCGATCCCAAGTGCCGCGAGTGCGCCGATGTCGCCGCCGAGCGCGAGCACGATGCTGTAAAGCATCGCCGCGACGCCGAGCCCTGCAAGCAGTCCCACCGTAGGCAGCAGGATCTCCACAATGATCATCAGGACACCCGCAAGGAACACCGCGATATGATAGAACTCTACGAGTCCGCGGGTATAATGGCTGCCCCAAAATACGCCCGCCGCAACAAGTCCTAGAAGTACGCCGACGCCGAGTCCCCCCGTCTTGACCTCCACCATGACAGAGAGGAACATGACGGCGACGAGAAGCACCTGTACTGCACCGATATCGACAATAAAATCCATATGGGATCGCCTCCTTTTTCTGCCCATGTACCTCTATAACAAAAAAGCTCCGCGCAGCCCCGCGCGGAGTCCCTATGCAGAAAAATGGTCGGAACGACGAGATTTGAACTCACGACCTCTTCCACCCCAAGGAAGCGCTCTACCAAACTGAGCTACGTCCCGAACGAATGATATTATAGCCGTATTTCGCCTTTTTGTCAATCCCTTGCAGTCATTTGCTTCATCAGGCGCAGCGCACCGATCTCAACGCCCGTCTCGCGTGCCACCTGCTCGATCGTACGTCCCGCGCGCAGGAGAGCGCGGGCCTTGCCGATCGCCTCGTCCTCGGGCGGCAGTGGTTCCTCTGCCGGAGCTGCTGCGCTCGGCTCTGCGGTCTGCATTGCCTGCACCCGTGCGGTAAGGAGGGCATCGTCATGCGGGCGTCCGCTGCTCTCGGGCATCTGACGCAGATACGCATCCGCACGGCTGCGCGGAGAGAGCGGCACCGGCTGCATGGGCGGCGGCTGAATTGCCGGCGTATTCTGCTGCACTACGGGCGATGCGGCTGTCTGTACCGTGACGGGAGGCATCGTCTCCGCCGTACCGCGCGCCTGCTCGCGCAGGATCGACTGATGAAGCACTGCAGCGAAGTCATCTCCGTCCACACGCTGCGCGGAGGCTTCTCCGACGGGCGGCAAGGGCATGGTCTGCATCGCCTGCGGCACTGTCATCTGTACTGCCGTCTGCTGTACGGGTATTTGCGCCGACGTCTGCGGCACAGGCTGCGCGTTTTGTCCCAAATCGCGCAGACGCCGCTCAAGCTCTTCGATGCGCTGGCGCAGTGCCCACTCGAGCCGCTGCGCGTCCGCAACACGCGTCTCAAGGCGCACACGCCGATCGTCAGCCTCGCGCAGAAGCCCTTCGAGCTTTGTCACATGACTTCCCAGCCGCTTGATGATGGTATCCGCAGACTGTTGGAGTTCTTTTTTCAGCTTCTCGATCGAAACGGCAAGATCCTCCTCGTCCTCTTCGCTGCGCTGACGGCGATGGATGACGAAGCGGACGATGAGCAGGAGGACGGCGCCGAGTATGATGAGCGCGCCGAGGATTTCAGTAATGGAAATGATGACCGGACGCCTCCCTTATCCGTATGTGTTAGAAACTGATGTCAAGATGCACGCCGCGGCTCGGATCAGCGGCAAGCCGCTGCAAAAGCTCGACTCCTTGATCTTCACCGCCGTCTCTGCGGCGCCGCCCGTCACCGCCTCGCCCCTGACGCCGCTCCCGCTCAGGGTCGTCCTTGACACGCGCGTCTGCGCTCGCCTCTTCCTTGGCGCGTACCTGCTTTCGGGCAAGCTCCGCGTCCTCCTTTTGCCGGATGGACTCAAAGCTCTGCTGGATGTTGACCTGATTCTGCATGTTGCTCTGGACATTCCCTGCCTCGTTGGACTGCGGGAACATCATCTGCATACTGATAGGAGTGACATTCATAGCGGCACCTGCCTCTCTTAAAGGATCGCTGTAACGATTTCTCCATCCACCATGCGCATCTTCGTATGCCGAAGTTCCTCCTCAACCTTACGCTTGACACCGTTGAGCGAGATGTTGACCCCCGGGAAAATCGTGTCCGTCGCGGAGACGCTCCCCTGCTTCATCTCGTCCAGCTCCACGCGCATAGCGGCAAGTTCCTCCTGCATCTGCTTGATCTTCCCTGCGAGCGGGAACTGCACTTTCGTCAATTGCAGCATCTGCTCTTTGCGCTTATCCGAGAGCTTCGACATATCCTGCTTCTTAAGGGTTTCAAGGGACAGCTTGATCTCGGTCAGCCGCTTCTCATCCTCTTTGCACTCTTTTTCAAGTGCGTCATAGCGATGCTGAAGATTGGGGTCAATGCCGACAAAAATATTGGTCTGCACATAGAAGTTATTGCCGAATACGCTCGCGTGTACGGATTCCCCGGCACCCACCGAGCCGCCCGTGATGATGCCGCGCTTGCCCTCGACGGTGACGTGATGTCCCGCGCGCATCTCCGAATGGAGAACCACGTCATTGACAAAGATGTCGCGCCCGGCGGAGATGTTCGCATTCTCGACAAAGGAGATGCTGACATCTTCTTCCGCCAGGATCTTTCCGATGTTCATGCCGCGGATGCCGCCGTGGACGATGACGTTGCGCCCTGTGACCTCTGCACCGCCGACCATTCCCTTGATCTCGATATCGCCCGCCGCCTTGACAACGAATCCGCTCTCCACGTCGCCGCGAATCTCAACGCTTCCGGCAAAATCAATATTTCCCGTGCCGACGTCAACGCTCGAATCGATCACAAGATGCGGGTCGATGCTGATCTTGCCGTCGTCCACGATCTGACCGTCGATCATAGCGACGAGTTCATGGTCGTTGACGATCTTTGTGTTCTTGCCCTGCGGCAGCTGCGCGGGCTTACCCGGTTTCGGCGCGATATCCTCCCCGAATACGTTCTTCCCCGGAATACCCGGCGTCTCCGGGATGCGAACGGCAACAACATCGCCGATCTGCGCCCGGATAAAGATATTCATATCCTTGTAGTCGACGCGGTCATAGGCACGCGCGGCAGGACGCCCCTTCTCCCCCATGTCGAATTTCTTTTCGATGCGTGCATCCGTCCCTGCCTCGGGCGCTGTACCGCGCGCTGCCATAAAGGGTGTCATGCGCGATACGCCGCGGCTGATTGCCTCGCGGTCGATCCCGTAAACGATTTTCTTCTCCGCCAGCGCTTCAAGGATGTCGGCCGTGCTCGGCGGAATGTTCCCCTGTTTATCGTCGAACCGGACGGCGGCGGACATCGCGTCGCGCGCGATTTCAATGGTGAAGGGAATGATCTTATTCTCCTCCCCCTCTTCCTCCTCCGGCGCAGGGTCGAGCTTCGTCTCCGTTCCGTCCGCCGCACGCACAAGGCGCGCAAGCTGAAGGACATCGTAATCCGTTATGCCCGCGGAATCAAGGTGTTGGCGGATATCCGCCAGCTCGATGATTGCACTGTCCTCCCCCTCCGGATAGACGGTCAGATAGTTTCCATCCGCTTTCAGCGCAAGCAAAAAGCCCTCGCGCTTGCTCCCAACGGTTTTGTCCACAGGACCACGCTCCATCCTTCAAAATTGCGCTGCTGTTTCAACGATTCAACGCAATATTCCCTACAACATCCCTATTCTTCGTCATTCATCCGTGCAAGCGAGCCCCGCATTCGGAAGATTGCTTTTGTATGGAGCTGCGATATGCGCGCCTCGGAAAGGTGCAGTATCGCGGCGATTTCCTTCAGTGTCATCTCGTCGTAATAGTAAAGTGCAACGACGGTACGTTCTTTTTCCGGGAGATTTTCAATAGCGGCGGCAAGGGTTTCCTTGACCTCCGTCCACTCCGCATGTTCAACCGGTCCGTCCTCAAGAGAGACCGGGCTGTCCGTACGAAGATATTCCTCCAGCGGGATCACGGTTGCGGCGCTGACTTGACTCTCCAAATGCCGCAGCCCCTCGCGCGTAAGCCCGAGTTCTGCTGCAAGCTCCTCGTCCGTTGCAGTGCGGCCTAGTTTCCCTTCGAGACTTGCCACAGCCTTTTCATATTTCTTGATGTTTTGGCGTACGCTGACGGGAATCCAGTCTTTCGATCGCAGGTGATCGAGCATCGCGCCCCGCACACGCACACCCGCATAGGTTTCGAATTTATTGCCGCGTGTCAGTTCATAGCGCTCAATGGCGTCAAGAAGTCCAAAAAAACCGCTGCTGAGAAGATCCTCTCGATCCACATGCTGCGGCAGACTGATGGCAATCCGCCCGGCAACAAGACGAACGAGCGGCAAATAATATTCTGCAATGCGGTTGCGCACCTCCACGGTCTTTTCCGTGCCGTATGCCTGCCACAGTGCCTCGATGTCCTCCGTCTGCGCCATCTGATCGCCCCCTCACGCCATGCTTCCGGTTCCCATTTATGCCGGTGCCGGCATCGGTGCCCCTTCCTCCGCTGCGGCTTCTTCCGGTGTCTTCATGTGAACGAGCTCTTCTTCCACGAGCGGCTTAAACGCCATAGGCTCTGCAAAGTCCTGCGGAGCCCCGTCCGCCGCGCCCACGGAGTCAAAATCGATGTCGTCCGCATTGTAGAGTACGCTCTGCATGTCCGACATGCGCTGCTCTGCGGTCTTATCAAACGCAGCCCAGCCCTTTGCCTCAAGGATAAATACTGTAAGATAAGTAAATGCGCCGGCACAGATAAAGCCCACAAGACTCCGCAGACACGCGGTCGAGAGCCGTACGCCGCCGATCAGTCCGGTCAGGAATATCACGAGCGCCGCAATCACGGCAAAGACAAGCGCCATACCGAGTTTGAACATAGATCTTCACCTGCCCCTATATCGTTTTATCTCCCTTGCTGACGGTCTTTACCGTATAGGTGCCGTCGTTTAAGTCAATCGCGACCGTGCGTCCATAATTGAGTCCGGTATCCTCCGCAATGAGGCGGATCCCATGCTGTGCCAAGAGCTCCTTTGCCGCCTGTGCATTGCGCTCTCCGACGCGCATAACGCTTGTCGTATTCGAGAACGCAAACATCTGCGCGCCGCCCGCAATCTTTGCCACAAGGCGTGATTTGACTGCGCCAAGTTTCAAAACATCGGCCAGCATCAGGGGGAATCCCGTGTCGATAAATTTTGCCGGCGTGTCGGACGCACGCGCCTGCTTGCTGTCCGGCAGCATGTAGTGGAGCAGTCCGCCGACTTTTGCCTTCGGGTCATAGAGGGAAAGTCCGATGCACGAGCCCAATCCATAGCTGATGAGGGTGGATGGAGCCGCGCCGACTTTGTAGTCGGCCATACCGACTTTTATCAAATCCGGCATATCATCCAACTCCTACCGCATTCATTATGCTGCCGAGAGATCCGGGATCCGGCACAAGGAAGAAATGTCCGCTGATGGTGCGGTCCTCAGCCTGAAAATTTGTCTCGATGAGGAGGGCATGATCTCCCATCTCGCCGAGCTGAACAAGCACCACATTGAGAATTGCTCCCGCCATATCGACGGCCAGCGCCGGAACGGACGGCAGCATGCTCATGCCCGTGAACGTATAGAACGCGTTCAAATAGGAACCGGCAAGGATGTTGCCGATCTCCATAAGCGCGGATTCATCCATCGCGTCGAGTTCAGGTGTCTCGCCGCGCTCCCGGCCAAGCAGCGTATCCGCAAGTGCAAATGCGCTTTCCCGCGGAATGAGGAAGAGAATGTTGCTCGGCGCCTTTCCGTAAACGCGCAGAAAAATACCGACGACAACCAGTTCCGGGCCGCCGACAAATTCCGGTACGTCTTCGATTTTAACGAGAGCCACATGGGGCACATTCATTTCAATGCGGTGCTGTATGAGACGGGAAAGTGCCGTCGCGGAGTTGCCCGCGCCGACGTTTCCGATCTCCTGCAGCACATCCAACTGGAGTTCCGACAGTTGGGTCAGATCATCGTCTACTGACATTATTAGCCCTACCTCTTCCCGTAGAGAAAAGACGCGTTATTTCGCTTCTTTCGGAAGCCCGACGATCTCCTCAAGATTGAGGAGCACGATGAGTCTCCCGTTGATGTTGCCGATGCCGCTGAGGAACCGGCTGCTCTCACGTGCATTCGTCGCCTTCTTCGTATCGACGGGCTCGTTCTCAAGGCTGAGCACTTCCGTCACAGCATCGACGAGCATACCGACATGCACATCGTCAACGGAAACGGTGACAATACGGGTGCGGTCTGTGTACGGCGTCTCCGCGAGCCCCAAGCGCTGCTTGAGGTCAATGACCGGGAGCACCGAGCCGCGCAGATTGATGACCCCCTTGATAAAATCTGCCGCAAACGGTACGCGCGTGATATCCGTGAGGTTGCGGATCTCCTGCACGTTCAGAATGCTGACGCCGTATTCTTCATCGCGGAGGTTGAACGCCACATACTGGTTGTTCTGCGGCATCCCCGTCTCCGTCTGATTCATTTCTTCTGCCATTTCTTTGCCCTCCCCTGCTTACTGCTGTATCATCGTTGCGACATCGAGAATCAGCGCGACCTTGCCGTCGCCGAGCACCGTAGCGCCGCCGAAAAGCTTGAGCCCTGCAAAGAGGTTCCCGAGCGTCTTGATAACGATTTCCTGCTGTCCGATGAGATTGTCCACAACGATGCCCGCCTTTGCTTCGCCCGCGTGTACGACGACGACGAAGAGTTCGTCGGAGTCCTTTGTATGCGGTACCTGCAAAGCCTCCTCCATGCGGATGATCGGGATAATCTCGCCGCGCAGGACAATGACCTCCTTGTTCTGGACGGTCTGAATATCCGACGGTTCAATGTTGATGGTACTGTCAATGGAGCCGAGCGGGATGGCGTACATCTCGTCCTGCACCTGCACGAGCATCGCCTGAATGATGGCGAGTGTCAGCGGCAGTTTGATCTTAAAGACCGAACCTTCGTCGATATGCGTCTCAACATCGACATGACCCGAGAGCGCTTCGATCTTGCTGCGCACGACGTCCATACCGACGCCGCGTCCCGAAATATCGGTGATTTGCTCCGCCGTGGAAAAGCCCGGCAGGAAGATGAGGCGAACGGCGTCCGCATCGTCGAGACGATCCGCTTCGTCCTGCGTGATCATGCCCTTTTCCACCGCCTTGCGGCGGATGACGTCGGCGTTGATGCCCGCGCCGTCGTCCGTGATCATGATGACGACGTTGTTGCCCTCATGACGCGCAATGAGCCCCACCTCACCGACGCGCGGCTTCCCTTTTGCCTCGCGCTTGTCGGGACTCTCGACACCGTGGTCGAGTGAGTTGCGGAGAAGATGCATAATCGGATCGCCGATCTCGTCGATAACGGTACGGTCAAGTTCCGTCTCCTCACCCTCGATAGTGAGGTTGATCTCTTTGCCGAGTTCCTTCGATACGTCGCGCACCATGCGCGGGAAGCGGTTGAACACGGCGCTGACAGGAACCATGCGCACCTTCATAACGATGTTCTGCAGGTCGCCCGTCACGCGATCCATCTGCTCGAGCGTCTCCATGAGATCGCTCATGCGGTGCGTCTGGCCAATCTGCTCGAGACGCACCTTATTGATCACCAGCTCGCCCATGAGGTTCATCAGCGTATCGAGCTTTTCGATATCGACGCGGACGCTCTGACTCTGGTGCTGTTTTTTCGCAGGTGCTGCCGCGGGTTTGGCGGCTGCCGGCGCGGCCTTCTTTGCCGGCTCCGCAGCTGCGGGTGCGGCAGCTGCTGCGGGTGTGGCCGCGGGCGCCGCTTCCGCCGCCTTGCCGAACTGGTCGGGATCCAGCTCCTCGACGGCAATGTCCTCGATCTCCGAAACCGTATCGACGGCGTTCTGCACTGCCTCCGCGTCGTTCGCCGTGGTGACGACAACGTCAAAACTGCGCTCAAACTTTTCCTGCTCGAGGTCTTCCGCCGCAGGGATGCTCTTAATGACATCGCCGACCTCGTCGAGGGCATGCATGACCATGACGGATCGTGCAGCCTTGAGGACACAGGTCTCCATCAGCGTCACCTTGACGTGGTAGATATGCAGCCCGGCTTCTTTCGCCTTTTTCATGACGTCGAGATCAATCTCATCGATATCGAGCTCGCTGCCTGCCGCAGCTGCTTCGGCAGGCGCAGGTGCTGCGGCGGCGGGAGCTGCCGCAGCGGGCGGCGGCGTCCCTTTGGAGATGGAGCTGAGTTTAGCGACGAGATCTGTTACGTCGACGACATCCTCCGCCTCGCCGTTGCCGACGCTGTCCACCATCTGCTCGAGTGAATCCAGACATTTGAACAGTGTGTCCATAATATCCTCGTTCAGCTTGAGCTGTTCTTTGCGGACAAGGTCAAGAACGTCCTCCATCTCATGCGTGAGCTCGGCAATCTTGGCAAATCCCATCGTCGCCGACATACCCTTGAGCGTATGTGCGTTGCGGAAGATGTCGTTGACGGCGCCGATCTCCTCCATGTTCTCTTCAAGGCGCAGCAAGCCTTCGTTGAGGGACTGCAGATGCTCGTGCGACTCGTCCAGGAACATGTCCATATACTGGTTATCCATTGATATTCCCCCTATTTCCTATCTTCTCACAGCCGCCTCGATCGCCTCGGCGATGCGCGGCAATGGGCATATCTCATCGGCAAGCCCGGCCTCGATCACGGATTTTGGCATTCCGTAAACGACACAGGTCTCTTCATCCTGCGCAATGCAGTAGCCGCCGTTGTCCTTAATTTGATGCATCCCGTCCCGGCCGTCGTGTCCCATTCCCGTGAGAATAACCGCGACGACGTCCTTGCCGAGGTGTGCCACAGATTCGTACATCACGTTGACGGCCGGTCGATGGTTGCCGACGGGCGGCTCGTCGCTGAGTGCGATGCGGCGCCCTCCCGCGTCATGCAGAATCCGCAAATGATAATTGCCCGGAGCGATGTAAACACACCCCGGCACTAGAATCTCTCCGTCGTGCGCCTCCTTTACGGAGACGGCGGCAATGCCGTCGAGCCGCGCGGCAAGCGCTGCGGTAAATCCGGCGGGCATGTGCTGAACGACGACGATGGGACACGGAAAGTCTTTTGACAGCCCCATGATGACAGTCTGCAGCGCCTGCGGGCCGCCCGTCGAAGACCCGATCACCACCAACCGCGACCGCGTGCGCGCATCGGGTGCGCCCCGATTGCCGGACTGTCGGCTGCGTCCCTGTCTAGTCATTGGTTTCGCGTCCTACCTGTGCCCGCTGTACTTGGAAGAGATAGCGAACGATCTTATCCCGCAGGGCGCGCGACAGGCTTTGGAACTGTACCCCAACGTGATACACGGGCAGATCGTCCTCCCGTTCAATGCGCGTGCAGCGCATGATACGCGACATAAGTTCCAGTGTCCCGACCCCCGGGATATCGTTGATCTCAAGCGCAGCATCCGAGTTGAGCGGAACTTGCTTCGGCCAAACGAACGCCATGCCGCTGCCGCTGAGATCAACGACGCGGACACGAACCGGCGCGTCAATCTGTCCCTCCCGGTCAACGAGGCGGACCGTGACGATAAGGTTTACCTTCACACGGAAGAGACCGCGCTTTTGGAACCGCTCGGCAATTTCAGGAATGGACATATGCAGAACAGGGAGCCGCCCATCGATCCGGCCGTGTTTCCGATAGGTGCTGAAAAAGCGAAAGTGACACCCGTCGCCTGCCGCGAGGACATAGAGATTCTCACGGGCGCGCGGGATGACCGGAACATGACGCTCATCCACCGGCATGGCAACAACGAGATCGTCTCCGACGATGTCCTCCACACGACTGCTGTAGCCGCTGGTTCCTTCCTCGCTGTTTTCAAAAAATATTTCGAGCCGCTGCCCAATGGCCAAAATATTCCTTGCCTGTACCAATTCGCCCGCCATCAAAAATATCCTCCCTGTTCAGGTTGAAAACTTAAAAATTTGTTGTAAAAAACCTTTCCATCCACGCTGAACTTTCATTTCCGTTCCTGTGACAAGCGCTTTCGCGAGCGCCTCGATGCAGCGTGCCGCGCCGCTGCCCGGTTCCGCCTCGATGATCGGGGTCTGCCGCCGTACCGCTTTGGTCACGACGGTATCCTCAAAGACATAGCCGAGACACGCAACCGGCATATGCAGGAATTTTTCCGCCGCACGCTCGAGTTTTGCCATCACTTCGCGGCTTTCTTTCGGCTCATAGACGCGGTTGATGATGAGCCGGAGATTTTTCTGCACGGCATAGATGCTGTATGCCTTCATAACTGCATAGGCATCCGTGAGTGATGTCGGCTCCGGTGTCGTGACGAGCAGCACCTCGTCTGCAGCGAGGATAAAGTCCATCACGTTGCGCCCGAGCCCCGCGCCTGTGTCCACGATGATGATGTCAGCGTGTGCGGCGCAGTCCGCAAGCTTTTGCTGAAGCAGTAATTTTTCGGCATGATCGTAATCCATCGCTTTTTCGATGCCGGATCCGCCGGAGATGTATCGGATGCCGTACGGCGTCTCCACCATGACGTCCGTGAGGCCGACGTCCGGTCGGAGAAGATCCAGCAAATGCTTGCGTGACGCAGCGCCGAGCAGGACATCCACGTTCGCCATGCCGAGATCCGCATCGATGACAAGGACGCGATGCCCCATGCGCTTGATCGCGATGGCAAGATTGACCGCAATATTTGTCTTGCCGACCCCGCCCTTGCCGCTGGTAATGGCGATCACGCGCACATTTGCCCATGCCTCCGCCTGTGCGGGTGCGAGCGGCGCCAGTGTCTGTACGGGATCCGGCGTCTGCGCCCCGTCGACACCTGCCATTTGGCGCAGGCGCGTTGCCTGATCTGTCATGTCATTCCCTCAACAAGAGTTCCGCCAGACGCTGTGCCGTCGCCGGAATGATATCGTCCGGCACGCTCTGACCGTTCGAAAGGAACGACAGCGGCAGCTCCTTGCCCGCGAGAAGGTTCAGCACCACGCCGACGCTGCGTGTTTCGTCCGTCTTGGTAAAGATGATGCGGTCGGGCTTGCAGGCGGAAAACCGCGCCATGATCTCTGCGGCATCCTGCTCCTTCGTCGTGGCGCTCACGACAAGATGTTTTTCCATACGGGGATGTGCGGCGAGCAGCTGCTTGAGCTCGTCCATTTGGAAGTCGTTGTACTGGCTCCGCCCCGCCGTATCGACGAGAATAAAATCTTTGCTGCGGTGGCGGGCAATCGCCTTTTTGAGATCTGCAGCGGAATAGACAACCTCGACGGGGAGTCCTAGAATCTCCGCATATTTTTTGAGCTGCTCCACGGCGGAGATGCGGTAGGTATCCGCCGTGATGAGCGCCCCCTTGAGGTTCTGCTCGAGAACGAAATGAGCCGCTACTTTGGCAAGCGTCGTCGTCTTGCCGACGCCCGTTGTGCCGATGAAGGCAACGACACGCGAGCCGTGCGCACCGAGTCTCAGCCCGTCGGTGAACTTCATCACCTGTGAGAGATACCCCGCCAGAACCTCCTTAGCTCGTGGGCTGAGACTGTCGAGGTTAATATCGGCGACGGGCACTTTCGCGGCAAGCTCTTCGCGAAGCTCCTTCCGCACATCCTGCCGCTTGAGCGCATCTCGGATGGAGACAATCTCTTTGGGCTGCGACGCTGCCATCATCGCGGCAAGCATCGTCTTCATCTGCGCCAGTTCGTCCTCAAGCAGACGAATCCGCGCGGCAGACGCATCGTCCTCCTCATGTTCGGCATGAGGTTCCGCGAGCGGCTCAGGCTGTGTCGCAGGGGGTGGTACGTGCTGCGTATAGGACGGCGGTGCAGGCTGCTCCACCGGCTGCGGCTGCAGCGGCGCGGTTTGCTGCACCGGTGCCGCAGCGGGGGGGGACTGCAGGTTCATTGCGGCCGCGGTCCCGTATCCATCCGCTGCATACATTGATTCCTGAGACTGATACGCGGGTGCATAGGTATCATACCCCTGCGGCACCGCGGCAGGAGCCACACCGACGGTTCCCCCTGCGAAGGCTTCTTCGTTCATGCGGTACCGCTCCGCCGCATTCGTTGGGAGAATTGGTGCAGGCGGCGGTGTATATGCCGCTGCAGAACGCGGCACACGAGACTGTGTCTCATCCACCGCCGCCGTCACCTCGATCATCTCCGCGCCGCCGAGCATACCGCCTTCACGATATTTTTTTGTATGAAGGAGTACGGCATCGCTGCCGAGCTCGTCCTTGATCTGCTCCATCGCTTCCTTCACCGAGGAAGCGCGTACGGTCTTGACCTGCACTTAGATTCTCACCACCCCAAGGATTTGTATTTCAACATTCTGTTCAATTTCCGCATGGGAAAGGACGATGAGTCCGGAAATAGAGCGCTCGACAAGATTGCGGAAATAGGGACGCACGGTCGGGCTCGTGAGAACAATGGGCTGATACCCCTGATCCGTGAGCTTGTTGAGCTCTTCCTGCAAAACCGTGAGCAGTTTCTGCATAGAGTCCGGATCGAGGCTGACATATGATCCGTGCTCTGTGCGCTGCACCCCGCCCGCGATCTTGTTCTCGAGTGCGGGGTCGAGCGTGATGCACGGCAGTATGCCGTTCTGCACGTTCTGCTGGGTGATATGCCGCGCCATCGTATGGCGGACGTACTCGGTGAGGATGTCCGTATCCTTGGTCGCCGCGCCGTAATCGGCAAGAACTTCGAGGATCGTACTCATATCGCGAATGGAGATGCGCTCGTGCAGGAGATTTGCAAGTACCTTCTGCACTTCGCCGACGGTAAGCAGATTCGGGACGACCTCGTCCACAAGTGCACCGTTGGTCTTGCGCAGATTATCGAGAAGGTTCTGCGTCTCCTGACGCCCTAGGATCTCATCGGCATGCTGCTTGATGATCTCCGTGAGATGCGTTGCGAGCACGGAAACGGCATCGACGACAGTGTAGCCGTTGAGTTCCGCCTGCTCGCGCTCGTTCTCCGAGATCCAAAGGGCAGGCAGTCCAAACGCCGGCTCAACCGTCTCAATGCCCGGCACTTCCTCAAAGACCGTGCCGGAGTTCATCGCGAGATAATGGTCGAGCATTAGCTCGCCGCGCGCAATCTCAATGCCTTTGAGCTTGATGATATAGGCATTGGGCTTGATCTGGATGTTGTCGCGGATACGGATGGTCGGGACGACAAGCCCGAGTTCAAGCGCACACTGCCGCCGAATCATGACGATGCGGTCGAGCAGATCGCCGCCCTGTCCCGTATCGACGAGCGGGATGAGGCTGTAGCCGATCTCGAGTTCCATCGGATCGACCTGCAGGAGCGAGACGATGTTCTCGGGCGTCGTTGCTTCTTTTTTCGCCTTTGCCTTCTGCTCGACCTTCTGGACTTCCTGCACCGCCGTTTGACCGCGGTGGAGGTTCCACGCAATGAACGCGCAGGTACAGGCAAGCGCAAAGAACGGGATGCCCGGAAGCCCGGGCATAACGGCAAGGAAGAGCAGGACGCCCGAAAGGATCATAAAGATGCGATCGTTGCGGAAGAGCTGCTTGACGAGGTCGCTGCCGAGGTTCCCCTCCGCTGCCGAACGGGTCACGATGATACCGGTCGCCGTCGAGATGAGCAGTGCCGGAATCTGCGCGACGAGTCCCTCGCCGACGGTGAGCAGCGTGTAGGTCTGGAGTGCCTGTGCCGCGTCCATGTTGCGCTGGAGCATGCCGATGACGAAGCCGCCGCCGATGTTGATCATCATGATGACGATCGCCGCGATCGCATCGCCCTTGACGAACTTTGAGGCACCGTCCATCGCGCCGAAGAAGTCGGATTCGCGCTGTACTTTCTCACGGCGCCGCTTTGCCTCGGCATCCGAAATAGCGCCTTGGTTGAGGTCGGCGTCGATTGCCATCTGTTTCCCCGGCATCGCGTCAAGCGTGAATCGCGCCGAGACTTCGGCGACGCGCTCGGATCCTTTGGTGATGACGATGAAGTTGACGATGACAAGGATAACGAACACGATGAAGCCGACGACCGCGTTGCCGCCGACAACGAAATTGCCGAATGCGGTGATGACCTCGCCTGCATAGCCGTTGAGCAGGATAAGACGCGTTGAGGAGATGTTGAGTGCCAATCGGAACAGCGTTGTGATGAGGAGCAGAGACGGGAATACGGAAAGGTCGAGCGCCTCCACATTATAGATTGCCGACATGACGACGAGCAGGGCAATCGTGATATTGAGGCAGATGAGTATGTCCAGGATGATGGTCGGCAGCGGAATGATCATCATAATGACAATCGTCACAATGGCGACGGCAATCAGAACATCACTATACCGTTGTATGAGGTTGCCGGATGAAAGCGGATTGATGCTGCCGGACTGCGATGCTGCCATACCCTCACTCACCCCTTCTTTCCCATTTCCCTTTGGAGTGCAACGGTTGCCGTCACGATCTCCTTAATATTATATCAAATATTCCAAACACGTCAAATGCTAATATGACTTTTGTCACGGATTATGCGCCGCGCCTTGCATGTTTGAGCCGGTAGACGTAGGCAAGCACCTCGGCAACCGCTTGATAGAGCTCTTGCGGAACGGCATCGCCTACCTGCACGGCAGCATACAGGGTGCGTGCGAGCGGCTTATTCTCGACGATGGGAACGCGCGCCTCGCGTCCGAGTTCCTTGATGCGCTGCGCGACGAGATCCTGTCCTTTGGCCAGGACTGTCGGTGCGACCATTCCTTTTTCATAGGCCAGCGCGACTGCGTAATGCGTCGGGTTCGTGATGATGACGTCCGCCTTCGGCACTTCCTTCATCATGCGTGCCATTGCCATCTGCCGCTGCTTCTGCCGGATCTTCCCCTTGATCTGCGGATCGCCCTCGGTTTGCTTCATCTCGTCCTTGACTTCCTGTTTCGTCATCTTGAGATCCTGCGTCGTCTGCCAGTTCTGGTAGCCGTAGTCTGCGACCGCCATGATCATGATCACGCCGATGACGATGAACGCCATCCGGAAGATGATCTCGGCGACAAGCGCAAGACTCGTCGTCAGGTCAAAGAACATGAACTGCGGCATTGCAATGATTTGCTCGTGGATGAAGCGGTAGAGGAAAAATCCTATGACGAGGATCTTAAAAAAAGATTTCGCGAGCTCCACGAGGGAGCGTTTTGAAAAGATACGTCCAAATCCGTTGATGGGATTGAGCTTATCGAGTTTGAACTCGATGGCCTCCGTGTTGAAGTTGAGACCCACCTGAAAAAAATTAACGGCAAGCCCGATGAGCATAATGAAGAGCATGATCGGCAGCGCGGTCTTGGCAAGGATCTCCATAATCCCGATGAAGAGCCGTACGATGTTTTCCGTATCGACCGGTTGATTGAGATTTGCGAACACGTAGGTCGTGTACGATGCGATCGCAAGGTAGATAGAATCCCAGAGAAGCTTCAGCGAAAAGAAACCGATGAGGAGGACAAACGCCGTATTCAGCTCTTGACTGCGTCCGACCTGCCCTTTTTTGCGGGCGTCGGCGCGCTTCTTTGCAGTTGGTTCTTCCGTCTTTTCCCCGCCCGCGAAACGCTGGAGGTCGAAGACGAATGCGCGCTTATTGCAGGGCGCGTATCGCAAGCGATATATTTCCATACATTTCATTGAACAGCACATCCAGGAATAAGACATAAAACGGCATGATCATCGAAAGTACAAAAAGCCCGATCATGAGCTGCATGGGAATACCGACGACAAAGATATTCATCTGCGGCATCGTCCGGGAGAGGATACCGAGTCCGACGTTCGTTAGCAGAATCGCGAATGTGATCGGCATCGCAATCTTCATGCCTGTGAGAAAAATTGTCCCCGTAAAATTCGCAATGATGAGCGCGAGGGAAATATTTGCCTCCAGACCCGCGAGCGGGACGGCACGAAAGCTTTCCACAAGCGCCGCGATGAGCATGTGGTGCCCGTTCGTGACGAGCAGAATGATCACCGCCAGATTATAAAGAAAACTTCCGATGAGCGGGATCTGCTGACCGGAAGTCGGATCTACAACATTGACGACGGCAAAGCCCACCTGCATGTCCATGACCTTGCCCGCCATTGTGATGGCGGCAAACGATATGTAAGCCACAAAACCGATCAGCCAGCCGATGAACAGTTCTCCGAGTACCGCCGCGCCGAACATGATGATGCTTGGCGGCGTTTCGGGCGTGCCGAGTCCGTCGACTACGGGAAAGAGGACAACGCTCATTGCGAGCGCGATGCCGACGCGAAAGAACATAGGAATATTCATGCTGCCGAAAAAAGGCGATATGAGAAAGATGCCGCTGATGCGCGTCAGCATGAGCAGGAACGCCGCGATATGACCTTGGAGCAGCTCATAGAGATCCATGTGCCCCTCCTCTTACCGCAGGTATTGCGGCAGATTGACGAAAACATTGGTCACATATTCCACCATGATCCGCAGCATCCACGGGCCAAAAATGAGAATCGCGACAAAGACCGCCACGATCTTTGGAATAAAGGCCAGCGTCTGTTCCTGAATGGAGGTTGTCGCCTGAAACACCGCGACCAAGAGACCGACGATGAGTCCGAGCCCAAGCATCGGGGCGGATACCAAGAGCACGATCATGAGCGCTTCTTGGGCAAGCTGGATGACCAAATCTCCGGACATCGCTTCGCCCCCCGTCAGCGGAAGCTCATGATGAGCGACTGGATCAGCAGATGCCACCCGTCGACCATCACGAACAGCAGTATTTTGAACGGCAGCGAAATCATGACCGGCGGCAGCATCATCATGCCCATCGACATCAGCGTACTTGCCACAATCATATCGATGACAATGAACGGAATATAGATCATAAAACCGATTTGGAACGCGGTCTTGAGCTCACTGATGATGAACGCGGGGATGAGCGTAAATGTCGAAACGTCGTCCGGCGAATTGGGACGCTCCGCATCCGAGAGGTTCACAAAGAGCGCGAGATCCGATTCCCTCGTTTGACGGAACATAAAATCACGCATGGGCTCTACGACATTTTCAAGTGCTTGTTCCTGTGTGATCTGCCCGTCGAGATAGGGTCGGATGCCGTTCTCGTTCGCCTGTCCCCAATAGGGCGCCATGATGTAGAACGTGAGGAAGAGCGACAGAGCGAGTACCACCTGATTCGGCGGGACGTTCTGCGTCGAGAGTGCATTGCGCAAAAAACCGATGACAACAACGATGCGTACGAAGGACGTCGTCATGATGAGCATTGCCGGCGCAAGCGAAAGCACCGTAAGCACCGCGAGGAGCTGCATACTCGCGGCAACATCCTGCGGATTCTCCGACGTCCCCACGTCGAGACTTACGGTTGGAATGAGCGGCGCGGCGCTTGCATGTCCCGCAAGACAAAGCAAGAGCGCCGCTCCCGCAAGAGCAAGCAAACTGCGCCGCTGCAAAGCTGTCCCCCCCATTCCTCTCAGCCCCCTCACCTGCGAAAGATCGGAGGTATCTTTTGAACGAAATCCGAGAGCGAGCCGAACTGCTCGCTGAAAACGCCCGTCCCTCCCGCGGCGGCGTTCGCGCGAATCTCCTCCAGTGTCTCCGGATCGTCAATCTCCGTGATGAGGCGGATGCTCTGATCCGTTACCCCCAACACAAAAACGCGCCCGAAGAGCTCCACAACGCAGACCGCGCGGTTCGGTCCGAGCGGCAGCTGCATATAGACCTGTCCCCCGCGTGCCGCAAGCGTTCGCATAGAGCTTTTCCCATAGGCGCGCGCAACAAAATAGGCAAGGATGACGACGAACGCGAAAACAGCAAAAAGGCTGACCACATAGGCGACCGTCGACCACCATGATACGGCCGACGGGCGCGGGTCAGCCTGTTCATAACCGGCTAGGTATCCGCCGCCCGTCTCACCTGCGGCGGACACGTCCCCTGCATATAGTGCAAGAAGCGTGCATCCGAGCAGTAAGGACAGAAAAAATATCCGTTCTTTCATCAGCCGACGGCTTTGCGAATAGCCTCCAGCACGCGATCCGCTTGGAACGGCTTCACAATGAAGTCGCGTGCGCCCGCCTGGATCGCCTCGATGACCATCGCCTGCTGCCCCATCGCACTGCACATAACAACCTTTGCCGCAGGATCGACTTTCTTGATTTCCTTGACGGCGGTAATGCCGTCCATTTCCGGCATCGTGATATCCATGGTCACGAGATCCGGTTTGAGTTCCTGATATTTCTCGAGTGCCTTCATCCCGTTTTCTGCCTCACCGACGATTTCATAGCCGTTTTTTGACAGGATGTCCTTGACCATCATTCGCATAAATGCTGCATCATCAACGACCAAAACGCGAGTTGCCATTTTCTCATCTCTCCTTACACTTGACTCAGAGCATCCCCATCCAAAGGGCACTGAACGCGCACACCGTGATGTTGGGTTTAATCGCTACCCATTATAACGAAAAGTGCCGCCTGTGACAAGGACTTTCTATGCTTCTTTCAAAAGATCGCCGCTCTCCCCGCTATTGGAGACGCGCGGCGCGTTCCAGCGGACTGACAATCTCCGTGATGCGAACGCCGAAATTCTCGTCAATGACGACAACTTCGCCCTTCGCCAGATACTTGCCGTTGACCATGATATCCACGGGTTCACCGGCAAGCTTGTCGAGTTCCACAATCGATCCTTTTGTAAGATCGAGAATGTCCTTGATGGACTTCTTGGTTCGGCCAAGCTCCACGTTCACCTGAAGAGGTACGTCGAGAATCAGGCCGATATTCGCGTCGTTGACCTGTACGGGAACGCTGCTCAGCGGAGTGAACTGCGCGGACTGCACAGGGACGTTCGATGCTACATGCGGCTGCATAGGCGGTGCTCCATATCCATAGTTTGCGGGTGCGGCAGGTGCGGCGGGCGCCGCTGCCATAGGCGCGGGCGCTGCTGCAGGCGCTGCCGCCTGTGCCGCCTCGATCTCCGCACCTTCATTCTCCACGTCGGGCTGCTGATTCATCAGTGCGTCAACCATGCCCTTTGCGACATCAAGCGGCAAAAGCTGCATGATCTCGCTGTCAATGAGGCCGTCGACTTCCATGCGGAACGACGCCTGCACAATCGGATCTGCCTTATCAAGGAGTTTCGAGACGACTTCTTCCGTTCCAAGGTCAACAAGCGTCACAACGGGCGGGGTGATATCCACCTTTTTGTTAAACATGGAGGAAAGCGAGGTTGCAACGCTGCCCATCATCTGATTCATGGACTCGCTGACCGCGCTCATATGGATTTCGCTGAGTTCTTCGTCGGGATTCGTCCCGTCATTCCCCATCATGAGATCGGCAATAATCGCCGCGTCGCGCGCTTGGATGCAGAGGACATTGTTCCCCTCGATGCCGATGCTGTAACCGACCTCGACGACGAGGAACGGAATGGGGTACTTCTCCTTCAGCTGGCGGAGGTTCGAGATCGATACCGTCGGCGTTGTGATGGAGACCTTGCGTCCCAAGAGGACAGACAGCGTAGTCGCCGCTCCGCCCATGGATATATTTCCGATTTCCCCGAGCGCGTCGCGCTCCATATCGGTAACGCCCGCATCCTCGGCAGAGGATGTGCCTGCATCGCCGGACGGTGCTTCCTCCGCGGGCGCTGCTGCGTCGCCGACCGATCCG
The DNA here is from genome assembly GCF_000287655.1 of Selenomonas sp. FOBRC9. Classification (NCBI taxonomy): domain Bacteria; kingdom Bacillati; phylum Bacillota; class Negativicutes; order Selenomonadales; family Selenomonadaceae; genus Selenomonas; species Selenomonas sp. FOBRC9. Next base: position 29,143 of record NZ_ALJR01000012.1, on the reverse strand, counting down.
CCGCTGAGGAGGGCATCTATTTCCTCCTGCGAGATCATTTCATCGCTCATTCGCGTCTTCATCCCCTTCTATAATGCCGGATATCTGCACGGCCATCCGTTTCCCCGCCGTGCCCGGATGCGCACGGAACTTTGCGTTCGTACCGACGTAACAGACGAGTTCATCTTTTGCCAGCGTATCGAGCTGAAGCACATCGCCGAACCCGAGCGTGAGGAACTCGTTGATCGTGATATCCACGGTTCCAAGCTCAACCGAAAACGGCACCCACGTCCGCTCGATCTTTCGCTGGAGATCCGCCACCTGGTCGGGCGAGCTTTCCCTGTCGACGGATGCCGCCACCCAGAACGATGTTGTGAGTTTGGACATGACCGGCTCGAGCACCAGATAGGGAATGCAGATATTCATCATTCCCTCGACATCTCCGAGCTTCATGTGGATCGTGACCAGAACGACCATGTCGCTGGGCGGTACAATCTGCGCAAACTGCGGATTTGTCTCCATCGTCTCGAAGTTCGGGCGGAACTCCACGACGTTGCTCCACGCCTCACGGAAATAGTTGATCACCGTGTCGATGAAGCGCCGCATTACCGCGCTCTCAATATCCGTCAGCGCGCGCGACTTGACACTTGGCTTCCCCTCTCCGCCAAAGACGCGGTCGACGTATGCAAACGCAATATCCGGCCCCACCTCAATGATGATGTTTCCCTTGAGCGGCGGCAGCGCAATGATGCCGATCACCGCCGGGTTCGCCATCGATTGGACAAATTCCTGATAGGTCATCTGCTCAACCGAAAGCACCTCGATGTTGACCATCGTCCGCAGACTTGCCGACAGATAGGTGTTCAAGAGACGCGAAAAACTCTCGTGCAGCATGAAGAGCGTGCGAATCTGATCTTTCGAGAACTTATCCGGTCGTTTGAAGTCATATACCTTGACTTTACGCTCTTCTTCCTCCGCCTTGACTTCCTCGGCGGAAACCGAGCCGTCCGAAAGTGCCGAAAGCAGCTTGTCTATTTCGGATTGAGACAGTACGTCCTCAGCCAAGACCCTTCCCCCTTCCCTTTGTGCAGTGTTTCATGTTGCTTACTGCAGCAGGAAGCTGGTGATGTAAACATCGTAGACGGAGCCTTGACCCAAACGATCGTTCAGCGCGTCTTTCAGCTGCTTCTTCAGTTCATCCTGCTTTGAGGCGTCGAACTCCTCGAGCGGTGCGGCTCGCAGGAACTGCATCGTCGTATCGAGAATCTTTGTCTCGGCGACGGAGCCGACCTTGCCGTCGACCACATTGTCCTTTTTGCCGGGATTTAGTTCCAACACAATGCCGGCCTTGAGGAATTTGCCCGCACGACCGCCGCCGACATTGACAAGAACGCCCTCTTTCGCATCGCCGAGCTTGTAGAATACGCCCGGATCATGGTGCGACGCGCCGCTCCCCGATTCCTCCGCGTGAGACGGAGACTCCGCCTGCGAAAAGATATAATACGAGATACCGCCGGCTGCCGCCACTGCGACAAGAACCGCCACAACGACCACGACGATCATCATGAGCATCGGCGATTTTTGCTTCGGCTGCTCCGCTGCCAGTTCTTCCTTTTCCTCCGCCATGAGTAAATTCCCTCCCTAAAAATGACCACGAAGTCATACGGACTCCACATTGGGGCACTCCCTTGCCGCATGAAAGAACATTGTTCTTCCATTATAGCAAAGGAATGGAAATTCGCCAACTAATTTTGATGAAGTGCACGGCGATATTTGATGGTACGCCGCACAATTTCCTCCATCGGCTCCTCGACGATCAGCTTTTTGCCGTTGGTGAGTGTCACCACGGTATCCGGCGTCTCCTCAATGCTCTCGATGATTTCGGCATTGAGTACAAACTCCCCTTTTTTGTTCGTCTTGGAGTTGAACTTCGTCAGCATGATCATGACAGGCTTCCCCTCCGTTCCCCTCTTCAGTCGCTCGTAAATTTGCATATAAAAATACATGCAAATGACTACCTGTATATTTTCGCCGTCGTCTTCTCTTTTCCTTTTTTTATGAGCGTTTTTTTCATGATAGCCTAAATATTTCCGTCCGCGTTATGTCAGCTGCGTTAAAAAATCAAGGGATCGCAGGGGATGCCCCGTCAGTTCCTGCACATGGGCGAGCACAATGCGCTCCGCCGCCATGAGCGTCGCGCCGCGCACGGAAAGGGGCGCAGGATGCGCCCAATTGAGCGCCGAAAGCCCCGTGAGCAGTTCCCGCAGTTCCGCCGGAAAGTCCGCCGCATCTGCCGTGCGGCACGAGGGACAGAGCGCGCCGCCCTCGCCTGCATGAAAGAACGCGTCGCCTGTAATCTCTGTGCCGCAGTGCAGACAGCGTTCATAGGTCTGACGAAGCCCCGCCGCAGAAAGAATTTGAAGCACGGCGGCAAGTGCGGCAACACGCGGATTGCGCCTCTCAAACGCCGTGAGAATCTCTGCGAGCCGGTCAAAGAACTGCTCGTCCGGTACCCCCTCGGGCAGGAACTCGCGCACGACCTCGGCGACAAAGGTTGCGTAGGCAAGCGCGGTGAGATCCGCCGAGAGTTTCGCATGATGCGCGCGGACAACTGCCGTCTTGACGGTCTCAAGCCGAGGTCCCTCCGCGAGCTGGAAATCGGCGTGGACAAACATCTGCATCGCGCCTGCAAGTGCGCTGCGCGGTCTGCGGCAGCCGAATGCGGCGGCACGCAGCATCCCGCGCTCGCGCGTGAACACGGTCATCACCTTATCTGCCTCGCCCCAGTTCTTTGCGCCGAGTATGATACCCTCCGCCGTGTAGAGCACCGGCTATTCCTCCCGTGCCGCACGCTGTGCGGCCGCCTGCTCCGCTGCCTGCGCCGTCAGCTGCTCCATTTTTTTCTGCACCGCCTTCTGTGCCGCCGTCACGCGTGCGTCCGAGAGCGGCATCACTGCGCCCGCCGTCAACATGTACTGGAGCGCTTCTTCCTTTGGAATATTGAGATCGACGACATCCTCTTCCGGTACGAGGATCGTTGTCCCCGAGGTCATATTGAGACTCCACGGTACAAAGACGCAGATGTATTTCGTCTCGCCCATCGCCTGCTGAAACCGCGGCGGGAGGTCGGACATGACGAACCCGAGCGCACGTGCCCCTTGGAACGGCACATGCACGACGCGCTTGAAGTTGCTGCTCGAGTCAAGCACCGCCTCGGAGAGTCGCTTCACGCTCGTGTAGACGAATTTCACAAATGGAATCGTCCCTATCATATTCTCGCCGAAAGAGATGACAGAGGCGATCACCCAGTTCGTCGACGCCCAGCCGACCGCATAGATAACGGCGACGAGCGTAATGATGCCCATGCCCGGGAAGTAGAACGGCAGATACTGCCCGAGCACGCCCTCGGTGAAGCGCAGCGTCCACTCGATGACAAAAACCGTGATGATGAGCGGCACAATGACCAAAAGCCCGTTGACAAAGCGGCGCGAAGCTCTGTTTACCGCTTTGCGGTACATGCGGTTCAGCGTAATTTTCCTCTCCTCCCCTCTTCCCTAATCGTCTCCCGAAAGACCGAACTCGCGCAGCGCGCTCTCACGGTTGCGCCAGTCCCTGCGTGTCTTGACCCAAAGGTCAAGATACACTTTAGCGCCGAGCAGCGTCTCGATATCCGCGCGCGCCCGCGCGCCGATCGTCCGCAGGAGCGCCCCGCGCGCACCGATCACGATCCCCTTCTGTGATTCGCGCTCGACGTAGATAACGGCGCGGACGTAGACGTCCCCCTTCGCACGTGTCGTGATCTCCTCGATGTCCACGGCAACGGCATGGGGGATCTCGTCCCGCGTCAGTTCGAGCGCCTTTTCCCGCACGAGCTCGGCGATGATGAGCCGCTCCGGCTGATCCGTGACCATATCCTCCGGGTAGTAGCGCGGCCCCTCGGGCAGATGTTTTTTGATCTCGTCGAGGAGACCTGCGAGATTTTCCCCTGCCCGTGCCGAGATGGGAACGATCCCTGCAAAGTCGTACGTTTTGGCATAGCTCGCAATGATCGGCAGTGTCTCTTCGCGGCGCAGGAGGTCGATCTTATTCACCGCGAGGAGCACCGGGACGCGGACTTTTTCGAGCTGTTTGAGAATGTACTGCTCGCCTGCGCCCATTTTCTCAGTCGCGTCCACAACGAACACAACGACGTCCACGCCGTGAAGCGCCCCCTCGGTTGCCTTTGCCATATGGCTGCCGAGCTTGTGCTTCGGCTTGTGTACGCCGGGGGTATCGAGGAAGATGACCTGTGCGTCCTCCTGTGTCAGGATGCAGAGGATGCGGCTGCGCGTCGTCTGCGGCTTGTCGCTCATGATGGCGATCTTTTGCCCGATGAGCGCGTTGATGAGTGTGGACTTGCCGACGTTCGGACGACCGATGACGGCGGCAAAGCCCGATTTATAATGATTCATCGCCCTATCCCCAATGCCTCCATGACATGCCGCTGCTCCTCCTCCATCTCCGCGCGCTCGGCGTCCTCCATATGGTCGTAGCCGAGGAGGTGCAGCATTCCGTGCACGGTGAGAAAGGAGAGCTCGCGCAGATAGCTGTGCCCGTATTCCTCCGCCTGCGCCCGCGCCCGCTCGAGCGAGATCACGAGATCGCCGAGCACATCGCCCGCAGGATCGTCTAAAATCTCCGGCTCTTCGCTCTCCATGAGGGCAAAGGAAATGACGTCGGTCGGGCGGTCAACACCACGGTACTGCCTGTTGATCTCATGAATATAGGCGTCGTTCGTGAGCGTCACGCTCACCTCCGCGCCCTCGGCGCCGTAGAGACGTCCGACCGTTTCGACCGCACGGCGCACGGCGGCTTCGTCCCCGGGCGCGATGCACAGTTCTTCCGGCTGCGCGGAAATCCTAATCTCCATCATGCGCGCTCCCGTCTCTTCTCCCACGCACCATATGCCTCAACGATGCGCGTCACGACCTCGTGCCGGATGATGTCGACCGGCTCGAGCCGCACGATGCCGACGCCCTTCACCCCGCGCAGGATTCTGCACGCCTGTTTCAGCCCCGATGCCGTACCGCGCGGCAGATCGACCTGCTCGAGGTCGCCCGTGACCACCATTCGGGAACCGAACCCGAGGCGCGTGAGGAACATCTTCATCTGCGCACCCGTCGTATTCTGCGCCTCGTCGAGAATGATGAACGCATCCTCGAGCGTTCGTCCGCGGATGTATGCGAGCGGCGCGACCTCGATGAGTCCGCGGCTCATCATCTTCTGGTACGCTTCCGCGCCGAGGATGTCTTGAAGCGCATCGTAAAGCGGGCGCAGGTAGGGATTGATCTTCTCCGTGAGATCGCCGGGCAGAAAGCCCAAATGCTCCCCGGCCTCGACGGCGGGGCGCGTAAGGATGATGCGGCTCACCTCGCGGCTCCTGAGCGCCGCCACCGCCATAACGACGGCGAGATACGTCTTTCCTGTCCCCGCGGGACCGACGCCGAGCGTCACGGCATTTCTGCGAATCGTACTCAGGTAGTCGCGCTGCCCTGCAGTCTTGGCGCGTACCGACTTCCCCTTTGCCGTCACAAGGAGCACCTCGGCGAAGAGACTGTGCAGCTCCTCTATGCGCCCTTCCTTGATGAGGCGCGCGCCGTACACCGCCTCATGCGTTGTTGGCTTTGTCCCCTGCTTATGAAGGAACAGCATCTCATCGACGAGTGTACGCACCGCCGCGACCTCCGCAGATGCGCCCGTCACTGCAAGAGACATTCCCCTGCTGACGAACCCACAGTCAAAATTCTCCTCCATGCTGCGCAGAACGGTATCGCGGTCGCCGAGTACGGCATACGCCTCCTCCTTGTTCTTGAACACAATCTCTGCTGTTGTTTCCTGCAAGTAGTATCCTCCCCGGCATCCCGTATTTTCAAGGTTTTCCTAAATAAAATATTCGATCGTATCGCCCGGCTCTCTGCGTGTCCGTGCGTCAAAGAGCAGCACTGCCTCGCGGTCATCCGGTGCACCGAGTGCGTAGAGCTCGCGCGTCTCCCTGTTGAGACAGGAATACGGCACGATACGGTTGTATGCGTGCGGGTGCGCGCAGGTCACCGTCACGCCGTCACGCACGAACTCCGGCTCCGCTTCCTCCAAATAATAAGGATCAAAGAGGTAGATCCGATCCTCCTCCGCTCCCGTGACGAGCGCATAATGCTCCACCTCATAGAAGAGACGCACGACCGCCACACCGCCGCGCACGAGGGCATCGTTGATGTCGCTGTCCCGCCCGACGCGGACACGGCATCCCGCGATATAATGGCACGAGAGCGGGAACTCGGTCGCGCGGCTGAACCCCTCCAGCCAATTGGAGAGATACATCATCGCCATGCGCGACGTGCCCGCCTTGCACGCACGCCCATCCATACCGTAGCAGTCGAGCGAATACAGCATAACGCTGCGGATGATCTCGGGCGGGATCTCCGCACGGTCAAAGAGGAAGCTCATCGCATTCAGCAGCGCCGTCGGGCCGCAGTCGTACTCCGACATCTGATAGCGCAGTGGGATCTTCATGCGGCTCTCCTCTTCTTTTGCAGATTCGGCACGGCAATCGCCGCTACGACAAGGAAAATGCCGAGCACCTGCATCGGTACAAAATGCGTGTCAAAGATAATATACGCAAAGAGCACGCTCGCCACCGGCTCGATCGTCGCCGTAATCGCCGCCTCCTCGGGCGAGAGCCAACGCAGCCCCGCGTTGAACGTAAAGAACGCCACTACCGTACCAAGCACCACGATGACAAAGAGATCAAGCGTCGTCTGCGGCGTAAAGAAACTTGGAATCTCCGTCACCGCATGTGTGATGGGGAGCAGCGAGAGCCCGCCCATCAGCATACAGACAGCGAGCAGGAAGAATCGGTCAAAGAGATGCAGCAGATGCACGGGGTAAATCATTGCAAACGTGAACGTCACCGCCGAAGCAAGACTCCACAGAACGCAGGCAATCGGTACGGACAGTCGTTCGGGATTGCCGCCCGTCACGAGCAGGAACACGCCCGTGACCGCCGCCGCGACTGTCACCATTTCCATATGCGATGGGATACGGTGGTGCCGCAGCGCCATATAGAGGATCATGATGACGGGCGACGTATAGGTGATGACCGTCGTCGCCGCTGCGTCGCCCGCCGCGATCCCCTCAAAATACGTATACTGTACCGACATGATGCCGATGACGCCAAAGATCGCAAGTTTGATCAAAATCCGCGGATTGCGCCGCAGAGAGCGCAAACCGCGCCTAAGCCCCCCGCTCCACCATGCAAGCAGGAAAAACAGGCTGCTCGAGAGGAACAGCCGCACCTGCGTCAGTTCAAGAGGAGCATGCGTTGACTGCGTATAGAAATGCTGCGCCGCCGTACCGCTCGCCGCCCACATGACACCGGCGATGAGTACGAACAGGATCGCCGTGACATGTGGCATAATGCATTACGCCTCCCCCTGCTCCCGCAATACAACATCTGCGATCGCGCCGCAGATCTCCTCAAGCTGTTTTTGATCCGTCCCCTCCGCCATCACGCGGATGAGCGGCTCCGTCCCCGAGGGGCGCACGAGCACGCGCCCGTCCGCGCCGAGGCGTTCCTCTCCCGCACGGATCGCCGCGCGGATCGCCGTGTTCTCCGACCAGCCTTCCTTTGTCTTTACCCGCACGTTGACGAGGAGCTGCGGATAGGTCGTCATGAGCGCATTCAGCTCGGATGCCTTTTCCCCGCTGCGTTTGAGCGCTGCAAGCACCTGCAGCGCCGTCACGAGGCCGTCGCCCGTCGTGCCGTAGTCGGCAAAAATGATGTGCCCCGACTGCTCGCCGCCGATGGTATAGCCGCTGCGGCGCATCGCCTCGAGCACATAGCGGTCGCCGACCTGCGTCACCTCGACGTGCCCGCCGAGCGCCTCGATTGCCTTATGAAATCCGATATTCGCCATGACCGTTGAGACCACGGTCTTATGCGGAAGTCTCCCGGCACGCAGCATCTCTCCCGCGCACGCCACAAGGATGTGGTCGCCGTCGATGAGCGCCCCTGTTTCATCGAGACAGAGACAGCGATCCGCGTCGCCGTCGTGGGCGATGCCGATGTCCGCGCCTGTTTCGAGCACCGTACGGCGCAGGGAGTCCAAATGTGTCGAGCCGCAGTTGTCGTTGATGTTGACACCGTTCGGGAGCGCATGAATGACCTTAAGCTCCGCGCCGAGCGCGCGCAGCACCTTCGGCATTGCCTCATATGCCGCGCCGTTCGCGCAGTCGAGTACGATCTTCATGCCGTCGAGCCGCTGCGGGCAGGTGCCGACGACATAGTCCACATATTGATTGACGAGATCGTGCCGGCGCTCTACCGTACCGACATGCCGCCCTGTAGGACGCGCTGCGTCGTCGCCCGCTTCGATCCGCCGAACGAGCGCCTCGAGTTCGTCCTCCACTGCATCCGGGAGCTTATAGCCGTCGCCGCCAAAGAACTTGATGCCGTTGTCGCCGAACGGATTGTGCGACGCCGAGATCACAATGCCCGCCTGCGTCCTATGCTTGCGCGCGAGGTAGGCGATGGCAGGCGTCGGGACAATGCCCGCAAGGATCGCAACGCCGCCCGCCGAGCAGATGCCCGCCGTGAGCGCCGCCTCGAACATCTCGCCCGAGATGCGCGTATCCCGACCAATCAGGATGCGCGGACGCGCCTCTTCATGCGAGCCGAAGTAAAGCGTCGCCGCGCGCCCGAGCCGATATGCCAGCTCCGGTGACAGCTCCGTATTTGCCTCGCCGCGCACGCCGTCCGTCCCAAATAATCTCAACATTAACAGCCCCTTATTCTCAGGTTATGATTGCTCTTCCATAATCTACTGTATCTGCGTCAAAAAAGCAAGCGCGGCTTTCATTCCATCGAGCGCCGCGCTCATGATGCCGCCCGCGTAGCCCGCCCCCTCGCCGATCGGGTACAGCCCTGCCGTCCCCTCCGCCTGCATCGTCCGTGCATCGCGCAGGATGCGACAGGGCGCGGAAGAGCGTGACTCAACGCCCGTCAGGGGAATGTCCGCCGCGCCAAAGCCCGGGATGCGCCGCTCCCAATGTACGAGTGCGCGCGCAAGCGCGCCTGCGGCGAACGCGGGCAGTACCTCATGCAGATCGGCGGGGCGCACGCCCGGCGCATAGGTCGGCACGACGGCAAAGTCACGCGTCCCCGTCCGCCCCGCGAGGAAATCCCCGACGGACTGCACAGGGGCGCAATAATCGCCGCCGCCCGCACGGAACGCACTACGTTCAAGTTCACGCTGCAATCGGATACCGCCGAGCACGTCGCCGTTCCAATCCGCAGGACTTACCTGCACGAGAAGCGCACTGTTCGCCGTCCCGGAGTTGCGGCGGTAATTGCTCATGCCGTTCGTCGCGAGCATTCCCTGTTCCGATGCCGCCGCGACCACCATGCCGCCCGGGCACATGCAGAACGAGTAGACGCCGCGTCCGGCCGTATCGTCGCGGTAGGTCAGCGCATAGTCGGCGGCGGGCAGCAGTTCATAGTCCGCCGCGCCGTACTGCATCCGATCGATAAACGCTTGCGGATGCTCGATGCGCACGCCGACGGCGAACGGCTTTGCCGTCATGGCAAGCCCCGCCGCCCGGAGCATCGCATAGGTATCGCGTGCCGAATGCCCGATGCCGAGGAATACCGCGTCCGCGGGGATGCGCTCCGCTTCGTTCACGACGACAGCCGCAATGCGTCCGTCCTTTCGCTCAACACCTGTCACCTGCGTCTCAAATCGTACTGTGCCGCCGCATCGTATGATTTCGACGCGCAGATTTTTCACGACCGTGCGCAGGATGTCCGTCCCGATGTGCGGTTTTTGGAGCACACGGATTTCCTCGGGTGCGCCCGCCGCGATAAAGGCCTCGATGATGGCACGCATCCGCGGATCGCTGCTGCGTGCCGTGAGCTTCCCGTCGGAGAACGTCCCCGCGCCTCCCTCGCCGAACTGCACGTTGGACAGCGGATCGAGCCGCCCCGTTTTCCAAAACACCGCCACGTCCTGCGTACGGCGGTCGACGTCGCGCCCGCGTTCGAGGACAATCGGCGCCGCCCCCGCTTGTGCAAGCACCCACGCGGCAAAGATACCCGCGGGACCAAATCCCACAACGACGGGGCGATGCACGCTGCGTGCCGTAAAAATGCCCGGCGGCAAGAGCTCCATAGGATTCTCATCCCGCGCAGGAGCAATATCCTTATCTTTTCTGTGTTTCCGAAGAACGGCGCGCTCGTCCTCCACCTGCACGTCGAGCATATAGACCCACACGATCGGCGCGCCGCGGTAACGGCGTGCGTCAAGCGCCTTATGAACGACAAACCCCCCGCGCACCGCTTGAACCGGCAGGGAAAGCCTCTCTGCCGCAAGCATTGCGAGGGGCTGCGCTGCATCGTAGGGAACGCGCAGATTTTTGATGCGGATCATCTCATCGCTCCGACCTTAATCTCTACGGTCACATTCGGATCCGTCACCGTAACCCCCGCGGGCAGACGGAGCTGCACGCGGCGTGTCTCGTTTTCCTTGACATCCGCGAGCGAGATCTCCTCCGTATCGATGCTCGTGATGGATTTGAGCACGTCTTCTGCGCCTGCAATCTCGATGCGCGTCGGCGCGGCGGTGATGCTTTCGAGCTTCAGGTTCGGCGAGAGATCGCTCTGCGCCTTGACCTTGATCTCCACCACCTTGCGCGTGAGACCGCGCGCAAGCTTGACGGCAATCTCCGTTTGACTCGGCGAGACGACGACCTCGGAGGACTCGCGCCCGTCGCTGTTCATCGCAAGAAGCGGTGCTGCCACGGAAAAATCCTGCCCCTGCCCGCCGAGATTCACATGCGCCACGATGCGTGTGACACGATCCACCTCGGAGCGCGGCCCTTCGACTGTCGCCGCCGCAACGGTCTGTGAAATCTTGTCTACGGCGACGCCGCTTGCCGGCGTGCCGCTCGTCATCACATCCACCTTAAACGACTTCTGCACGATACGATCAAGAGAGACCGTAATTTTATCGGGCGACGTGCTGATGAGCTCAAACCCGTATGGGATCGTCGTCTCCACCGGATAATTTTTATCTCCCTCCGCGTAGTCCGCGAAATTCAGCTTGGCATGGAAATCGCCGCGATCCGCCGCGACAAACGCCGAACGCGGCGCACGCACACGGATCGTTACCGTTTCGGCGGAGGCATGCATACGATACCCGTCGGGCGCATCCGCCATGGATACGGGAATCGAATAGCTGCCCTCGATCGCCGGATTTTGATCGTTCATCACATAGAGCCAAAGCAAAATGGCAATGACGAGCGCACAGATTTTCACGAGCAAATTGTGCTGCACTATATCTCGCAGAGCGTTCATCATTTCTTCCTCCAGCCCCGAACCAGTTCAAAGATCGACGAGCGCGCGCTGTAGGCAAAAGCGGGTGTGAGAATATGCGTAAGCTGATCCTCATCCAGATGCCGGTGGATCCTCCCGTTCTCAGCGATCGAGATCGTTCCCGTCTCCTCGCTGACAACGACGATGAGCGCGTCGCACTGCTCTGAAAGCCCGATCGCGGCACGGTGGCGCGTGCCGAGCTCGCTCGAGAGTGTACGGTTCTCCGTCAGCGGCAGGAGACAGCCCGCAGCGATGAGCCGCTTCCCGCGAATAACCGCCGCGCCGTCATGGAGCGGCGTATTCGGAATAAACACGTTGATAAGAAAATCCGAGGTGATGAGCCCGTCAATCTGTATCCCCGTTGCGCTGATGTCGTTCAGTCCCATATTTCGCTCAATGACGAGCAGCGCGCCGATTTTATTGGTCGAAAGGATCTTCACGGCATTCCGGATCTCGCGAATCGTACTCTGCGCCTCCTCATCGTCGAGAAGCCCTCCCGCACCGAGGAAGCGCCCCTGACCGAGATGTTCGAGCGCGCGGCGCAGCTCCGGCTGAAAGACGATGGGCAGCGCGACAAAGAGCAGCGTCACCGATTTTTGCAGCAGCCATGAGATGACATGCAGATCAAACCAGCTCGCCACCACCGTGATGCCGAGCAGTACAAGGATACCCTTGCCAAGCGTAATGGCACGGGTATCCTCGAGCATAATATAGACGCGGTAGAGAATGACCGCCACGATGAGAATATCGAGTACATCGAGCGGTGTGATGGTCGACAGGATGCCGCGAAACTGCGTCGGCATCGTAAAATCAAACGGCATATGAACCCCCAAGCGTTAAACGTTCCTCTCCGTCTCTCCCGTTTCCATGCGCCCCCGCCTTCCCCCGCGAATCTGCGCATACAAATCCGAATCGATGCTATATTTAAGAAATTCTCTGAGACCGCCCAAAATCCTTTTTGTCTTTCTTTTCTTTTCAAAAAAATTTGGGACTGCCGCCCCTGCCCAATATGTTTGGGCGCAATGGCGGCAATCCCGTTGCTTAACAAATTTTACGGATCCATCCCTCGGGCGCAGGCACGATGCCGAGCTGGATACCGCGCAGCGTATCGTACAGCTTTTGCAGCACCGGTCCCATATGATCGGAACTGTCCGGGAACACGATCACGCGGTTGCCGTGTGTCACCGAGCCGACGGGCGAGATGACCGCCGCCGTCCCGCAAAGTCCGCACTCGGCGAACGACGGGAGCTCTGCAAACGGCACAGGGCGGTGCTCCACCTTCATCCCGAGGATATGCTCGGCGATATAGACGAGAGAGCGGCGCGTGATCGACGGCAGAATGGAATCTGATTTCGGCGTCACGATCGTTCCGTCTCCCGTGACGAAGAGGAAATTCGCACCGCCGGTCTCCTCGACATAGGTGCGCGTCGCCGCATCAAGGAACATATTCTCGTCGAATCCCGCCGCATGTGCTGTCATATAGGCATGGAGACTCATCGCGTAGTTCAGCCCCGCCTTGATGTGCCCCGTCCCGTGCGGTGCCGCACGGTCAAACGCGCTCACGCAGAGCCGTACGGACTTTACCCCGCCCTTAAAATAAGCCCCCACGGGCGTGCCGAAGAGCCGAAACTCATACGCATCCGCCGGCTTTACCCCGATCACCTCGCCCGATGCGAACATGAAGGGACGCAGATAAAGCGATGCATCCGAGCCGTACGGGGGCACATAGTCGCGGTTCGCCTTGACCACCGCGTCAACCGCCGTGAGGAAGCGCTCTTTCGGAAAGGACGGCATCTCAAGATATGCCGCCGAATCGTACATGCGCTCCGCGTTGAGATCCGGGCGGAACGCAACGATGTGTCCGTCAACGGTCTCATACGCCTTCAACCCTTCGAAAACCTCCTGACAGTATTGCAGAATGCCCGCACATTCGCTGATCGCAACCGTCGCCTCGGAGGAAAGACCTCCCTCATCCCATTTTCCGTCCGCATAATGCGCCACATAGCGCTGCGGCAGAGCGCGGTAGGAAAACTCGAGATGCTCCCAGTCAATATCCGCCTTTGCCATAAATAGACGCCTCTTTCCTATGGGGAGTGCACGAGAACGCGCTCCCGTTCAAAATGTATTCCTTATCATAGTACCGCGCGTTTATCTTGTCAACTCCTTGCGTGCTTTCGGAAGCTTCATCAGAATATCGCGTGCCATCAGTCCGTTTCCTTTGCGTTCGTAGGTGAGATCCCCCGCACGCCCGTGCAGATATACACCGGCGATCGGTGTCATACCGCTTTCCATCTGGCGCATCAGCCCCGCAATCGTCCCTGCGAGCACGTCGCCGCTCCCTGCCGTCGCCATGCCCGGGTTGCCGCAGGTCGTAAAGAACGCGTCCCCGTCCGGATAGACGACAATCGTACACTCGCTCTTCACCACAAAGACTGCCTGGCAGTCGCGCGCCGCATTCCGCGCCGTCTGCAGGAGGTTCGCACGCACCTCCTCCGCAGATTTTCCAAGGAGATGGGCGAACTCCCCGATATGCGGCGTGAGGATCGGCACCTGCGGCAGATCCCGGAGCGCCGTGAGCTGACCCGAAAATGCCCAAATTGCATCCGCATCCATCACGAGTGGAGCCTTCACATCCGCGGCAAAGAGCCGAACGAACTCCGCCGTCTCTGCCGCACGACCAAGCCCCGGACCGATCAGCACGGCATCTGCCGACGCCGCAAGCGAGAGAGATTTTTGCAGCGCCTCCATGCCGCCGAAATAGCCCATGCCTTCGTCCGGGATCGGCACAACCATGACCTCGTTCAGTTTCGCCGCAAGGATCTCATAGATCCGCTCCGGTACGGCAAGTGTCACAAGCCCTGCGCCGATGCGCAGTGCCGCCTCTGCCGCCATCGCCGCCGCGCCTGTCATACCGACCGATCCCGCGAGGATAAGGATGCGCCCACAGTCTCCCTTATGCACATCGCGGCGGCGCACCGGCAGCAGTTTCGTCACCGTTTCCTGCGTGATGAGCGACTGACGCAGACTCTCGCCCGTGAGAAGCGCCCGCGGAATGCCGATATCGTCCACAAGCAGCTCTCCGGTATAATTTGCGCCCTGCTCGATGAAATGCCCAACTTTCGGCAGTCCAAGCGCAAGCGTCCGATGTGCCTGTACCGCAAGCGAAACAATCCGCCCCGTATCCGCCTCCACGCCGCTCGGCACATCGATGGAGAGCGTCTTTTTCCCGGCCGCATTCATCTCCTCAATGAGACGGATCACAGGCTTGCGAAGTTCCCCCTGCACACCCGTGCCGAGGATGCCGTCCACAACGCCGTCTGCAAAGCGCAGCGCAACGCGCAGGCGATCCCAGTCTCGATCACTTTCAAGCGGGCGCACCTCCACGCCCATCGCCCGGACGGCATCGTGCATCGCGCGCGCCGCATCGCCAAGACGCTCCTCATTTCCGGTAAAAAACAGCTTCACGCGCGCGCCCATATTCATCAGATGCCGTGCGGCAGCAAAGGCATCGCCGCCGTTGTTGCCGCCGCCCGCAAAGACGCAGACGGACTTCCCTCGTGCGCTTCCGATGAGAGACACCGTTTCCTCCGCTGTGCGCCGTCCCGCATTCTCCATGAGAGCAAGTGCCGGGAGACCGTACTCCCCGACAACGCGTTCGTCAATCGTCCGCATATCCGATGCAAATGCGATATTCATAATGATCCCTCCAAAACACAATATGCCGTCGCATATTCTTTTTCATGACTGAGCGTGATCCATACGCGTGTGACACTCATTGCCGCCGCGCGCGCTGCAAAACCGCCTGTGAGCCCCGCCTGCGGCGCGCCGAGCGCATCGGGCAGGATCTCGATATCGAGCAGCGTTCCGTTGCGCAGCCCTGTGCCGAATGCTTTCATCACCGCTTCTTTGCCTGCGAACCGTGCGGCGAAACTCGCGGCGGCGCCTGCACCTCGCCCCCGCGCATAAGCGATTTCTCCTGCCGTATAGACCCGCGCCGCAAAACGCGGATTCTCAATCGCCTTCGCAATGCGCGGAATATGAATGATATCGCTGCCAACACCTAGGATCATGGGATATCCACCTCTGCCGATTCATGATACAAAAAGGAGCCATTGCCCCCGCAACAGCCCCTTTCAATCTCTCTTTGTATTTCCCCTGCACGATCAGTGCTGCAGGGGAGCCGGAACAACGCCCGGCGTCGTCTGCGTCGGACGCTGCTCCGCGCCCATCGGTGCGGTTCCCACGCTCATATTCGCCGACGGTTCTCCTGCCGCCGATTTTGGCATGGACGTTGACGGCGCATTTGCATTCGACACGACCTTGCCGTCTGAGGATGTACTTGAATCCTCTTGGCTAAAGCGCATACTGCGTGCAATGAACACCTCGACGCGGCGATTCTGCGCACGCCCCTCCTCCGTATCGTTGCTCGCGATCGGACGATACTCACTGTAACCGAGCGCGCTGAACCGCGCCGGATTCAGCGAGGGCTGCGCTCCCATCAGACCGCGCATGAGACTCACCGCACGCGCGGAACTCAGCTCCCAGTTCGACGGGAACTGAGACGTTGCAATGGGGACATTGTCCGTATGCCCGGAGATCGTCACGCGCTCCGGCAGCGAGGTAAGGAGCGCCGCAATCACGGGCACAATCTGCTCCGCCTGCCCTTGGAGAGCCGCAGAACCGGAGTCGAACAGCGCTTTCTCCTTCAGGCGGATCATCAAACCGTCCTCGGAGAGCTCCGTGCTCACCTGATCCTGCAGATCATGTTCCTTGATGTATTGTTCGAGCTTCTCCTGCGCCTCCGAGAGGTTCTCATTCTCCTTCATATAGGCGCCGTTGCCGTTGTCATTGCCGCTGATCGACGGCGCAGTCTGCGATGTCGACGGGCCCATGCCGGAGAAGAACGACGGCCCGCCCATATTGAACGCCGCTGTAAACGCCTGCGCGAGCGCCTGCATCTTCGACGCGTCCGTTTGGGACATCGCAAAGAGTGCGATAAAGAGCGCCAAGAGCAGCGTCATCAGATCGGAATAGGGCAGCAGCCAAGCCTCGCCCGCTTCCTCCTCATGCGGCTTCGCATGTTTTTTACGCGCCATATCAGCCCTCTCCCTTCAGCGCCTCACGCTCCGTCTGCGGGATAAAGACCATGAGCTTTGCCTCAATCGCCGTCGGCGAATCGCCTGCCTGCAGCGAAAGAATGCCCTCAATGATCATGCGTTTTTGACTGACTTCCTGTTCGGACATGATCTTGAGCTTGTTTGCAAACGGCATCCACAAAACGTATCCGGTGAAGATACCGAGAATCGTCGCGACGAACGCCGCGGCAATGGAGTGACCGAGCTTATCAATATCGTTGAGGTTTCCGAGTGCCGCGATCAGACCGACAACGGCGCCGAGAACGCCCAGTGTCGGCGCATAGGTGCCTGCCTGCGTGAACATCGAGCGCCCTTCGGCATGACGTTCCTGCATGATGGCAAGCTCCGCGTCGAGCACGTCGCCGACGAAATCGGGATCCATACCGTCGATGACCATACCGAGACCCGTGCGGAAGAACGGATCCTCTATCTCCTGCGCCTTGCTCTCAAGTGCGAGGATACCTTCGCGGCGCGCGATCTGCGACAGCTCGATGAATTGCTGTACCAGCTGTCCCTTTTCCTGGAGCTGCGGCACCTGGCATGTCTTCTTAATCAGATTGACAAAGTTCCCCAGCTGTTCCATGCGGAACCCGATAAAGAGACACGAGAACGTGCCGCCGATAATGATAAGGAACGCCGCCGGGTTGTTCAGTGCCGAAAGCGGCGCTCCTTTTAGGATCATACCAACAAAGATCGAGATGATACCCATGATGATCCCGATGACCGTTGATTTTTCCAACGCAAAAGCCCCCAATCCATTTCTCTCGGTCGCCGGACGCGCATTCTCACGGCTGCCCCATACAGCAAAAAGGAGACACACGTCCACATCTTCCTATATTATTCCATAAACCCCGCGAAAATCCTACCTGGTTTTTAAAAAAACTCTCAAAAATTCCCGAAAATTTTTCAATAAATTTACATTATAGAACCATATATTCATTGAAAGTATGGTATAATAGAAGCCATATAAAAAATAATTATTAGGAGGATGGTCTTATGGAACTACGGCAGTTGGAGTATTTCCAAATGGCAAGCCGCTTGAAAAACATCACGCGTGCCGCCGAACGCCTTCGCGTTTCTCAGCCGAACATCACCGTTGCCATCAAGAAACTGGAAAGCGAGCTTGGCATCCAACTCTTTGATCGGAGTCAGAAACAGCTCTCCCTCACCCCCGAAGGTGCTGTCTTCCTCGGACGCGTCGAAGTCGCGCTCCGCAGCATCCAAGACGCAGTGCTTGAAGTCAACGACTACAAGCAGCTGCAAAAGGGGACGATCAAGATCGGCATCCCGCCGATGATGGGCGCCTATCTCTTCCCGAAGATTTTTTCGAGTTTCCAGCGCCGCTATTCCCATCTGGACGTCTACCTCCACGAGGAAGGCTCCGTTGCCATCCGTGAACAGCTCGAGCGCGATGAGCTGGACTTTGGCATCATCATCATCCCCGAAGCCGCGCCCAATCTGCGGCTCCTGCCTATGGCACGCAGTCAGATTGTCTGCTGTGTACAGGAGGACAGCCCGCTCGCCGCGCGCAAGGCGATCACGATGCAGGACATCGAGGACAGCAGCCTCATCATGCTCAAGGAAGGCTCCTTCCTCCGGCAGATCATGCTGCAAAAGATGAAAACAGCGGACATCACGCCGAACATTGTCCTCGAGTCCAATCAGGTCGTCACCATCATGGGACTCGTCGCAAGCGGCGTCGGCATCGCATTCCTGCTCGACATGGTCGTCCGCGATGTCCCCGGGATCCGCGCGATCCCGCTCGCAACGCCAACACACGTCGATGTCGGTCTCGCATGGAAACGTGACCGTTACATCTCGCGTGCAGCGCAGTCCTTCATCGATTTCAGCAAGGACATCCTCAGCCGCAGTGCCGAGCATAGTATACTCTGAATCGGCACAACATACAATATGCATATCAAAACTCCCGAAGCGCCGACGCCTCGGGAGTTTTTTACATATTTATGACATCAGAGACAAGCTGTCGGTGCGGCACTTGTTTTTGCAGTGGGAGGCACGGATGTCCCCTGCACAGCGTCTGCCACCCGCTGACGGGCAAGCTCTTCCCGGTACCAATCCTCAAGAGCATCGTATTCTCTCTTCACTTTAGGATTTTTCAAAAGCTCTTCACGAAATTCCATCCAGTCGACACCGGCTTGCATTATAGTTGCCCCCTTTTTAAATATTCGGCACGATACCGTTTTGCCCGTTCGATTTCATATCGAGGTGTCTTCATTGTTTTCTTGATGAACCCGTTGGTCAGTACTGCCATATTGCCAATCACAAAGAAATACAAAATGCGCGTTGCATTGCCTGCAAGTGAAATACGAAGTTCGAAAATCCCTTCGTCTAGTTCTTTCGATATCGGCACACGGAGCTGACTTCCTCGTTGTTCTAACATATCGATCGCACGGATTACTTTTGCCTGCATTTTATCGTCGAGTGAAGCGATGAACTCTTGCACAGGACTTGTACCGTCACTTTTCCGATACATCACAATACGCACAGAATCACCTCACAGCTCTTCCGGTTACAGTATAACATATGGGCATAAAAAAAACCACCGCAGAGACATAACCTCTGCGGAAGTTTTCATTCATAAAAGAGTTCAGAACAGCAGATGCGCGACGACATACCCGACGCAGCAGCCCGAGCTGACGCCGATGAGGCCCGGAATCATGAACGAGTGGTTCAGGATGTACTTGCCGATGCGCGTCGTGCCCGAGCGGTCAAACCCGATGCACGCAAGGTCGGATGGATACGTCGGCAGGAAGAAGTAGCCGTAACACGCCGACACAAACGACAGAATCATCACGGGATCCATCCCCACGTTGATCGCCATCGGCACCACGATCGCGATTGCCGCGCCCTGCGAATTCACGAGCTTCGACGTGAGGAAGGCGAGCACCGCATATGCCCACGGATAGGTCTGCACCGCGGTGCCGAGGAACTGCTTGAGGAACGCGATATGGTTCATAAAGTAGGTATCCGCCATCCACGCGACGCCGTAGACGGAGACGAGCGCGACAACGCCCGAGCGGAACACCTGCGAATTGCCGACATCCTTTGCCTTCATTTTGCAGGTAATGAGGATCACAGCGCCCACGAGCAGCATGACCATCTGAATGACCACAACCATCGAGATGGGCTTCGGCGCCGCTCCCTCCTTTGCCGCAAATTTCGGCAGGAGTTCGGGGAAGTTGCCGAGCACGGCAATCGCGATGATGCCGGCGAAGAAAATATACATCGCACGGTAGTATTCCTTCGGCAGCTCCTTGTCGAGCAGCGTCTCGGAGTCGCCGTAGACATACTGCTTGTTCTCCGGGTCGCGGATGAACTCCTGGAAGCGCTCGTCGTCCTCAAGATCCTTGCCGCGGCGATAGCTCCACAGCGCCGCAAAAAGGACACCGCAGAACGTCGCCGGGATCGACACGGAGAGTACTTGGAACACCGTAAACTCATGCCCCGACGCTGAGAGGAACGCGACGAGCGATACGACCGCGACCGAGACCGGCGACGCACAGATTGCCATCTGTGAAGCAACGGATGCCACCGCCATCGGACGCTCCGGACGGATACCCTGCTTGATGGCGATGTCGTAGATGATCGGGAACATCGTATAGACGACATGTCCCGTGCCGCAAAGCACCGTGAGGAACCACGTTGTCAGCGGCGCAAGGATCGTGACATGCTTCGGATTGTTCCGGAGAAACTTCTCCGCATACTTCAGCATGACAGTGAGACCGCCCGACGTCTGCAGGAAGCCCGCGCAGGTCGGTGAGGTTGTTGTCGTTCGCATCGAGTGTCAAGTCTACATAGGTTTTTCCACTAACCGTGACTGTCGTCGCTGCCGTGATCTTACCGCTGATCGTGTAGTTACCGCCATAGGTGTAAGTCCCCGTCGTCAAGCCGGTACGAACAATGCCGGTTGTCGCACCGTTTACGCTGACCGGGCTGGACGAGTTTGTGGAGTCCACATCCATCTTCAGATCAACTGTTCCTGTTGCGCTTGCCGTGATATTAGAAATTTTGGACTTATAGAGCGCCTTACCCGTAACGGCGCCGCCTGCGGTGAACGGATGCGCGGCGGAGCTGTCGAGCAGGACTTTCTCTCCCGTGCTGAGCGTCAGGGAATACTTCCCTTTTTCCTCGGGGACATAGTTCGCGACCGTCTCCGATGTGCCGTCTGCGTAGCGCACGAGCGTATTTGCCACCTCGTAGCCCGTTGTGCTCGCGTTGAGGTTCTTCGTATAGGACGCGGTTGCCGTCGTCGCGGCTTCCATGGATTTCCCCGCAGGGATATTGATTTTTGTCGTATTCTCCCCCGCAGGCGTCACCCTGCCGTCCGTCGCCATATAGCCCTGCACATAGAGCCCCGTGCTCGGGATGGTCAGATTGCCCGCGGCGTCGAACTCGAACGCGCCGTTGCGCGTGTAGTATTTCTGCTCGCCGCGCGAGACGACGAAAAGCCCGTCGCCGCGCGAGATAGCGATGTCCGTGTTCTTGCCCGTGGACTGCACGGAGCCGTTCGTATAGAGGAGGTCGGTGCTCGCAACCGACATGCCGAGACCGATCTGCTTCGGGTTCACGCCGCCGATCGTGCCCTGCGGTGCGGACGCGCCCGAAAGGTTCTGCGAAATCATATCCGCAAACGTCACGCGGCTCGCCTTGAAGCCCGTCGTGTTGACGTTTGCAATGTTGTTGCCAATGACATCCATGCGGGTCTGATGACCCTTCAGCCCGGAAACGCCCGAGAACATGGAACGCATCATAATGAATCTCTCCTTTGCGTATGTGACAGTGCAAAGGAAGAGCCGTTATCCTGATATAGTGCGCAGTCCCCCATGGTATCCTGCGCGCCAAAATAGAGACATGTGTTTTTCACAGTGTCTCCATGCTGACCGCACTAGTCGAGCGCGGTCAAAAGCTTCCCGTAGGTCCGGCTTTTTCAGATAATGGCTGCACTGTCAATATTCGTAAATATACTGTCTGCCGCGGTTACGTCATCAAGCGCCGTAATCACGGTGCGGTTCGTCACGGAGACGACCATTGCGGTACTGTCCTTCATGTAGATAAGAGCTTCCCTTGCGCCCTTTTCCCTCATGCGGTCAATCGTACTGCCGAGCTTCTCGAGCTCGCTGTTTGTGAGCATCACGCCGCGTCTTTGCAGCCGCTCTTCCGCGTGCTGCGAGAACCGGACGCGCCGTTTTTCCCCTTCGAGTACCTGTGCAAACGACGCCTCGCTGCCGCCTATCGCACTTCGTCCGTGCCGGGTTCCCCTGCTTCCCTGCCCGACCGGCGCCGTCAGCTCGCCTGCAATTCTCATCGCATCACCTCCTCTTGATATGTGAGCAAACAAAATGCTCCACCGAATATATCGGATGGAGCGTTGGAAAACTTAAATTTAGGTGAAGTTTTTATTTAGGCAGCATATCACATCGCACAGGCGGAACAATGTTTGGCGCTAAGTCACGCCGCCGTAACCTGAGTGACGCGGCAGTTTGGATGCATGGCTAGGCATGAGGAGAATACGAGCGAAGTATTCGACGAATAACGACGCTAGGCGCCAAAATCCCGCATCATGTCGTCACGCCATACTGACAGGCGTCTCTTCCGCCGCCTCTTCCTTTTCCAGCGCCAACACCGCCTGCACTAAAATCGCACACTCAAGGCGTTTCTTCTGAATCTCGCAGCCCACCTCATACGGGTGGCGAATATCGCCGTGGAAGAGGTCAGCGTTCGCATGGCAGCCGCCGCTGCAATAGAACCGCGCCCAGCAGTCACGGCAGAGCGGCTTATTGAGGACGTGAGAATTGCGGAAATACGTCGGGAGCTCCATGCTCTCAACGCCCGTGAATACCGAGCCGAGCCGGTAGCCCTCGCGCCCGACAAACTGATGGCAGGGGTAGAGGTCACCGTTCTCGGCGACGGCATAGTATTCGTGCCCCGCGCCGCAGCCCGCAAGGCGTTTCGCGACGCAGGGGCCGTGATTGAGATCCATGTTGAAATGGAAGAAGAAGAACCCCTTCCCCTCGCGCACGCGGTTCAGATAGGTCTCCGTCAGGCGGTCATACTCCTCATAGATGCGCGGCAGATCCTCCTCGGTAAAGCCGAGCGGGCTGTCCTTCAGTACGACGGGCTCCATCGAGAGGATATCAAACCCCGCCTCGTTCAGTGCGAGCACGTCCTTCGTAAAGTCGAGGTTCTCGCGCGTATAGGTGCCGCGCAAATAATAGTCGTTGCCCCCGCGTGCCTCGACGAGTTTGCGGAAGTTGCGCATCACGATGTCGTACGTGCCCTGTCCGGCAGAGTCGGGGCGCATACTGTCATGCA
Source organism: Selenomonas sp. FOBRC9 (assembly GCF_000287655.1). Lineage (NCBI taxonomy): Bacteria > Bacillati > Bacillota > Negativicutes > Selenomonadales > Selenomonadaceae > Selenomonas > Selenomonas sp. FOBRC9. The sequence continues at coordinate 6,292 of NZ_ALJR01000012.1, read as the reverse complement.
CCTCGCGCCGCCCGTCCGAGGAGAGGACGACGGAGATGTTATTGTCGTTCAGCCACGCGATATTTTTATCCGAGAGGAGCATCCCGTTCGTCGTGAGCGTCAGCTTGAACTCCTTGCCGGATTCCTGCTCGCGTTTACGTACATACTCCGTCACTTCCTTGACCGTGCGCAGATTCATCAACGGCTCGCCGCCAAAGAAATCGATCTCACAGTGTTTGCGCGGGCCGCAGCCATTGATGATGAAATCGACCGCCGCGCGCCCGACCTCGGGCGACATGATTGCGCGGTGCCCGCCGTAGCTGCCGCCGTCGCCGAAACAGTATTTGCAGCGCAGATTGCAGTCCTGCGCGACCATGAGACAGAGGGATTTCACAAGACCGCGCGACTTGAACGTCGGCGGCACGTCGATATCGGGAGCAAAGAGCGCCCCCGCTGCCATGAGCTCGTGCAGCTCCCCGAGCGCCTCGCGCAGCTCCGCCGCAGGATAGCGTCCCGCGAGACGTGCGGCGACCGCCTCGTCGTTCGTCCCGTCGAAGTCGTCCATGATGTCGTAGATCATCTCGTCGATGACGTGGACAGCGCCGCTGTTGACATCGACGAGGATATGCATACCGTTCTGCTTGAACTTATGCGTTCGGACTTTCATTATTTCTCCTTTATTGCTCATCCGGGTTGACACAGAAAAAGCCCTTCTCTGAGGAGAGAAGGGCGAATTGCCGACAAACTTACTTCGCGCAGGGCTGATTGCCTACTGTGCACGAAGTCTTGCAGGCGGACTGGCAGGATGCCTGACACTCGCCGCAGCCGCCCGTGTAGAGCGTGGACTGCATCGTCGGCTTGTTGACCGTCTTGATGTGTTTCATGATTCATTCCTCCTCAATCGGTCATTGTCACTTAATTTTATCGCATAAATCATATTTATGCAAGAACTTTTTATTATTCTGTCCATTCCGCTTCGCGTCTCTCAATATCCGCACCGAGCGCGACGAGTTTTGCCACGAGATCGTCGTAGCCGCGATCGATATGATGGATATATCCGACGCGCGTCTCGCCCTCGGTGACGAGTCCCGCGAGCACCATCGCCGCACCTGCGCGCAGATCAGTCGCACGCACGGGAGCACCGTGCAGCGCCGCCGTGCCCTCCACGGTCGCCGTGCGGCCGTCCACGCGAATCTGTGCACCCATACGCACGAGTTCCTCGACGTGCATGAACCGGTTCTCAAAGACGGTCTCCGTCACCGTGCTTGTCCCCTCCGCGACGGCAAGCATCGCCATGAACTGCGCCTGCATATCTGTCGGGAACCCCGGGTATGGCATCGTCTTCAGATCGATCGCCCGCATAGGCTGCTCCGCCCGGACGCGGATGCCCTCGATGCTCTCCTCGATCATCGCCCCGGCCTCTTGGAGTTTTGCCACGACGGGTTTCAGATGCTCGCTGATGGCATTCTCGATGTAGACGTCGCCGCGTGTCATTGCTGCCGCTACCATGTACGTCCCCGCCTCGATACGATCGGGGATGATGGTATAGTCCGCCGCCGAAAGTCCCGGTACGCCGTCGATCTTGATACGGTTCGTCCCGGCGCCGCGGATGTGCGCCCCCATGACGTTCAGATAGTTCGCGAGGTCAACAATCTCGGGCTCCATCGCAGGATTTTCGAGAATTGTCTGCCCCTCGGCGCAGGACGCGGCCATCATGACGTTCTCCGTCGCTCCGACACTCGGGAAGTCAAAGTAAATATTCGCGCCCTTCAGCCCGTTCGGTGCACTCGCATGGATTGCGCCCTGTGTGATGTCAACCTGCGCGCCAAGTGCCTCAAAGCCCTTGAGATGCAGGTCGATGGGGCGCGTGCCGATCGCACAGCCGCCGGGGAGCGATATCTCCGCACGTCCCTCACGCGCAAGCAGAGGTCCCATGATGAGGAAGGAAGCGCGCATCTTGCGCACGAGCTCATAGGGGGCTGATGTCGTACCGATGCGCGTGGCGTCGATCTTTAACCGATGCTCCGCCGCCGCATAGTCGGCAGAGACGCCAAGCGAACGTAAGACAGCGGAAATCGTATAGACGTCCTCAAGCGCAGGCACATCGTCCAGCACCGATACGCCGCGGCTGCCAAGCAGCGCCGCCGCAATGATGGGCAGAACCGCGTTCTTTGCCCCGCCGATCTTGACGCGTCCGCACAAGGGTCTCCCTCCATGAATGACCAGTTGTTCCATTCGCCGTTTTCCTCCTATGCGGCTATTCCTCTACCTTGAGACTTGCATGTATGACATTTTCGATCACATAGGGCGCAAAGAATCTCTCTTTTTTCTCACGCTTCTTCTCATCCGCGAGGAGCTTCACACCGCCCTGCGTTTGTTCTTTCTTCGCCGCGCGCGCCGATGCCTTGGCTGCTTCCTTGATACGCTTTTTCAGCTCTTTCTCGGAAGCAGGTGCGGGTGCGGCACCGGGCGCAATGATGACCTCGTTGTTCTGCCCTGTTTCCGCGAGATCGCGCAGTTTTTCTTCCGTCGTCTTGAACCGCTCTTCGTCGTCCGGCACCTCAAGCCCTGCTTGTGCAAGCAGTGCAAGCGGCGATACGGGGACAAATCCCCCGCCGCGAATATCAAGGTTCAGCGTGCCGGGTACCTGATCTTTCGGTACTTTGTAAGGGATGGAAAGTGTTTCCTCAGGTTTTCGATACGGACGGATCTTCGTTTGAAACGTCACCGTTTCCCCGGGCTTTACAGTCGTTTTATCCGGGGTAGCCGAGACCAGCAGCGCCGTCTGGCGGTCACCGGTGAGCTCGACGTCCACATCCACATCGACGATGTCGGATTCCTTCTCCGCATTCGTCACGATTGTCCCAAGCGCCTGCAGCAGCTCCGTGACTGCGATCTGCCCGACATCCGCCGTGTTGTAGTACATATTGCGCCGCTCAAACACTCCGTTTTCGTAGGCGTTCGTCCGAATCGTAAAGTGAATGCGCGCCGTGCTGCTGCCGAGCGCATCCGACACTTTGCTCATTGCGGCATAGGCGATGCTGCTGGAGAGCACAGGGAGAAAATCCTCGTCATAGGCGATCTGCGCCCCGAATGTCTCCTCTGTGCCGAGCGCATCGTCCTTCACATGAATGCGCACGGGCACCGCCGTCGGGAACGTGCCGAGCATCCCCGCTACTCCGGTCTCGCGATCCTGGCTGATGCGCCCGATCACGCTGCCGATATTGGCAATCTTAACGCCGTTGCTCTGCCCCGCAATCGTCCCGATGACATCCGCATCCGTCATGAAATAGTTGACATTTCCCTTATGCATGAACGAGTGCCCAAAGGCAACGACCTTTTTTCCGTCGACCGCCGTAACCGTTCCCGTCGCACCGATGCTGAAATCACCGTAGACAACGGCAACGCCGATTGGCTGACCGCCCTCAAGCGTCGCATCGTAGCGCGTATGTATCTTACCGCTGTCTCCCGTCGTACCGAGAGGAATGAACGTCGTCCCGGCGGGCAGGTTCTTTTCCAAATAACGCAGCCCCGCCGCATTAAATCCACGCGTAAAGAAATACGCCTTCTCCTCCGTCTTGCCCTGCTTTGCTGTCTCGCTCTGTGCCGGCGTGTTCTCTTCAGGCGCTTCGTTTGTTCCTTCGGAGGTCTCCTCTGTACCTTTTGTATCGTCCGCCTTCTTACCGGTGAGCGCATCGATCATATCGCGCCACTCTGCCTCACGCTCCGCACGCGACATCTTTCCAACAGCCTTTTCGCGCGCACGCAGTTTTTCCTTTTCCTCTGCTTTCCGGCGCGCCTCAACCGCCTCGACAATATTCACCGTCTGAATCCGTGTTTGATTCTTCGTATCGGGCATATCCCAAAGAGGCGTCATGTCCTCAATCGGCGTAATGAAAAAAGTATAAGGACTGAGATCTTTCAGCCCTGCCGCAAGCGCGCCGATAAGACGACCGTCCACATAGATGGGGCTGCCGCTCATCCCTTGCAGAACGCCGCCGACATGCTCAATAAAATCACCGCTTGTCCGCGCCATGATCATCCGCTGAGAGCCTTTACCGCTCTCCATGCGCCCAATGATCTCAATCGGAAACGTACGAATCTCACCCGACGTATCAAGCACAGTGTACGCAGTCCCCTGCATCCCCTCCGTCACTTCCTCATAGGGAAGAATCGGAGGCATCGCATGGACGCTCGGCGCAGCAAAGTTCAAAGAAAACGCAAAAAGAGACGCCGCAAGAAAGCGCTTCAAATTCTTTCGCAAAATGTCACCTCAAAAAAAATCTGTACTGCAATAGAGTTGATTCGCTCTATTGTAGCACAGACGGAAATTTTTCGCTAGTTTTTTCATGCGGCAGGATAGAGCCGGCAGGCAAGATAATTAACCGAGCGAATGCTCCAACTCCTCAAGCGTCCGCTGCTTGCTCTCCTTGCCAAGCAGGACAACCGTGGCGGAAATCAGCACAAAAACCGACGCAAACATTAAAAAGATATTTTGCATTGGAAACGACTGCGCGATCATGACGCCGACAAGCATCGGCGCAATCATGCCGCCGATGCGGCCGAATCCGGCCGCCCAGCCGCTGCCGAGCGCACGCATCGACGTCGGATATTGCTCCGGCGTATAGGTATAAATAACGCCCCACGCACCGAGATTGAAGAAACTCATCGCCGCGCCCCACATGAGGAGCGCCGTGACACTGCCCGCGTTGCCGAAGAAGAAACTGCACACGCCGCTCATCAAGAGGAAAAGACCGAGCGTATAGCGGCGTCCAATCACATCGACCAGCCATGCCGCCGCATAGTAGCCGGGCAGCTGCGCGAGCGTCATCACGAGAACATATTCAAACGTCTTGACAATCTCGAAGCCCTGTGCATAGACGATGGACGGCAGCCACATAAAGATGCCGTAGTAGCTGAACACAATGCCGAACCACGCGCACCACAGCATGATCGTCCGCTGCCGCATCCCCTTCGCCCAGAGCGCCGGGAATCCGGGCGTCTCGACTGTCTCTGCCTGCACCGTCTGCGGCGCAAGCTGATCGAGGAAGGGTTTTTCCGGCAGCTTCAGCTGACGCTCAATCGCGCGAATGATCTCTTTTGCCTCATCCACGCGGCCTTTCGAGAGCAGATAGCGAACTGACTCCGGCATATGCAGACGCAGAACGAATACGTATAGCGCGGGCAATGTGCCAATGACAAACGCCGCCTGCCAACCGTACACCGGAATCAGCAAATACGCGATACACGCCGCCGCGAGCCATCCAAGCGCCCAAAAACTCTCCAGCAGTACAATGAAACGACCGCGCAGATGTGCCGGTGCGTATTCGCTCATGAGCGTCGCCGCGACCGGCAGCTCTCCGCCGAGCCCAAATCCGACAAGAAAGCGAAAAACAAGCAGCGATTCATAATTCCATGCGATTGCACAAAGCCCCGTCGAAATACTGTACAGCAAAACCGTGAGCGTAAACACCTGTTTACGGCCGATACGATCCGCAATCGTCCCCGCAAGCACGGCGCCAAGCGCCATACCGATGAGTCCAATCGACCCGATCCATCCGGTCTGCGCGGGCGAAAGCGACCATTCCCGCGCGAGCACGGGCAGAACAAAGGCGATAAGCCCCGTATCCATCGCATCGAACAGCCAGCCAAGTCCCGTAACGGCGAGGAGCTTGTATTGGAAGCTGCCGAGCGGCAGATATTCCAAACGATCCAAAATCATAGAGAAGGCCTCCCTTCAAAGTCTATATAAAAACCGGCACCTAGACCGTCAAAAATAAACGCTGCCTAAGTTGACCGCTATTATAGTCCTGTGCGCTCAATATTGCAAGAGGTCGTATTTCCCTGTTTTTCAAAGGAAAACTACAATTGAAAGGAAAAACCGCTGACGACAAAACAAAAAAGCCCGTGATTTCTCACGAGCTTATCTTTGCGGCAACTACCTACTCTCCCACGTCGTCTCCAACGAAGTACCCTCGGCCTGCGGACGCTTAACTGCTGTGTTCGGAATGGGAACAGGTGGAACCGTCCGGGCATCATCACCGCATACTTGAGTAAACTTTTGCTCACTCAAAACTAGACAGAAGAAACTCTTTTGCAAATTAGTTGCGAAATACCTTAGCAGTCAACGTCTGCCAATCACACTTCACTTTCGCTCGTGTTCTTGGGACGCTCCCTACGCCATAGCGACATTTACTCAGTCTCCCGACTTCGTAACCGTCGCATAAGCGATTCGTATAGCTTTGCGCTCTTTATATCGCGCAAACCTAACTCTCTGCTTAAATCAAGCCCTCGACCGATTAGTACTGGTCAG